>NZ_JBANBK010000091.1:0-31640 GCF_053572325.1 Bradyrhizobium sp. UFLA05-112
GTCCAGGGCATAGGCGGAATGGTCGTGGCTCCAGTTCTTGTTGGACGTCCGGACGTATTCCATGAGGGTTTTGATGTCGGCCGCGGTGAACCAAGAAGGGGCCAGTTTCTCAATCCAACGGCGGACACCGCGAATCGGTCCAGATGGGTTGGCCACAAAGGCTTGGTCCGCGAGCCATTTGATGATGGCCCGGCCGCGATCGTTCTGCGGTATCTCTTTCAGATCGCGATGGGCAAGCCATGCCTGGATGACGTGGCGCAACCGGCCACGAGCGGCAATGACGTAGTTATCGTCATCTAGCTCGATTTCAGGGGAGGGGACGGCGTTTAGGAATTCATTTGGATTGATCGAGATGGTCATCGGTGTCCTCTTTTTGCTGAGGGCACCGAATGCAGCACTTGATCTTCAAGCGAGTTGCATGCATATTTCGATCACTCCTTAAGTGTCGATGATGCCCAAAATTCCAACGCCTCCCGCTTGCCACGGGGCGTTGCTCGTTGTGCCGTACGCAAGTGCGACGGCGAATTTTGGGGCTGTGTGCGCCTCTGGCGTTATCTGGCCCGACCCAACGGCAGAGATAACGACACGCAAATCAGATGGTGGCACGACTCCCGTGCCAAGTCCATTTCGAGAAACCTTCGCGTTGCTCACACCGCGCCCCCCATTCGTGGCCGCGACTGCTGCTGCGAATGCGCGGCTCTCGAACGGTCCGGGCGCATCGTCGGCAACGCCGATCTGGAACATGCCATCGTCGCGCTGGATGACGTCTGGCGACACCACTGGAGGCGGGGTGATCGGCTCGACGATCTTGCGTGGGCGCGAGAAGCGAACGCGAATTGTTGCGATCATCACGGCACCCCCGCTGCGTCGCCAGCGGCAACCTCAACGTTGACGATGGGCTGGATGATCTCTGCCGGCCCGACACAATTTGCGAGAATTCCGAACGCGGAATTGTTTTGCAAATGGGGAGGGACGGCGCCGGTTTCGGCGGGTTTGAAACGAGATGTTTTGCAGGAAAGTTGAGCGGTTGCAGTGGTCGCAGGGAATTTTAAGTCCCTTGCGTCTACCAATTCCGCCATGCCCGCTTGATCCAAGGGGATCAGACACTTACAGCCTTATCCAACCGCCTGGGATGGTCCCCGGATTTGGGCTAAGGGTGCCCTTCCTTAAGCGAGCCGGCTGCACAAGGCAAAGCCTCAATCTGGTCAAGCCTCAATCCGGACATCTCTGGCTGCTTTAGGCAATGTCAATCTACGGGGACTACCAATCCAGCATGTCTGTTTCGATTATCAACCGCCGCCGTCCCGCGCTTGCGCTGGTCGCGCTGCTTGGGCTGGGCACCACGCTTGCCGGCTGCTCCACCGTGGGCGACGCCATCAGCCCGGCCTTCGTCGATCCGGGCAAATACGAGCTCTGGGAGTGCAAGCAGCTTGGGCCGGAACGCAAGAGCCTGGTCAGTCGCATCGAGAGCCTGGAGAAGCTGATGGCGAAGGCGGAGACGGGCACCGGCGGCGCGGTCGTCTCGGAGCTGGCCTATCGCAACGACTATATCTCCCTGCGCGGACAGCAGAAGCTCGTGGAGGAGAACTGGCGGCGCAACAAGTGCCGCGAGAGCGACATGGAGGCGACGCCGCCACCAGCGGCGCCCGCGCCCGCAACCGCCGCTAAGCCTGCGGCGAAGCCGGCGCCTGGAGCGAAATCCGGCAACGCCGCTCACTGAAGTCAGCATCGCGCCTCACGCGCGCCAGCGATAGATCCAATCCTGGCGCGCCAGCATGCGCTCCGGGCCGAGCGTGCGGATCGCAAGATCGCGCGCCAGTGCGAAGGGGCCTGCGAGATGGTAGATGCGGCCTTGCTGCCGCGCAGTCCGCTGCACGCGCCTGACGCGCGCCTCGCGCGCCCGGCCATAGCGAGCCAGCGCCGCGGCGATGCTGGCGGCGCTCTCGCTGGCGTTGCCGCTCAGGTGCTCGGCGAGCACGGCAGCATCCTCGATCGCCATTCCTGCGCCCTGCGCGGCGAAGGGCAGCATCGCATGCACGGCATCGCCGACGAGCGCGATCGCGCCCTTGCTCCAGCCGACGCCGTCGGGCAGCGTGAACAGCGCCCATTTGCGCCAGCTGTCGACTGCGGTGAGCATCATCCGCGCCGGGCCCGGCCAGCGCGGCGCCGGGAAGGCATCCTTCAGCTCGAACATATCGCCCGGCGTGCTCCAGCCCGGCCTGTTCCACGTGCCGGGCACGATCGCCACCACGTTGATCTGGCGCCCGCCTGCGATCGGATAGGCGACGAGATGGGCGTTCGGTCCCATCCAGAGCTGCACGCGGCGCGAGGTGTATTCCTTTGGCAGTTGCGTGGCCTCGAACGTGCCGCGCCAGGCGATCAGGCCGGAGAAGCGCGGCGCTACGTCCGGAAACAGATGCTGGCGTACTGTGGACCAGACGCCGTCGGCGCCGATCAGCGCGCTTGCCACTTCGCTCCGGCGCAACGTGCCGCTGCGATAGACGATGGAGAGCCCCTTGGCATGCGCGGCGACGTCCTCGAAAGTCCCACCCAGCCGCAAATCGATATCAGGATGGTCCGCGACCGCCGCGGCGAGCGCTGCTTGCAGATCGGCCCGGTGTACCACCCAATAGGGAGCGCCGGCGCGCTCGACGGCCGCCGCACCAAGCGGCAGGCGCATCAACTCGCCACCGGCACGCGTGCTCATGATGCTGACCGCCTCCGGCGTCACCGCGCGCGAGCCCAGCCGGTCCTTCAGCCCGAGCTCGACCAGGATGCGGCTCGCATTGGGCGACAATTGCAGGCCGGCGCCGACTTCCTCGAGCCGCTCGGCCTTCTCCAGCACGACGACGCGAAAGCCCTTGGCGGCAAGCGCGAGTGCGGCCGTCAATCCTCCGATTCCGGCACCGGCAATGATGATCGTTCGGGAGACGGCCACCCCTTAGCGGATGCCGCCGGTCAGGCCACCTTGTCCTTCAGCACGCATTCAGGCGGGCGCGCCTCGCCGGCCTTCAGGTCGGCCGCGAAGCGGTACAGCGTCGAGCAATAGGGGCAGATGATCTCGTTGTCATTGCCGAGATCAAGGAAGACGTGCGGATGGTCGAACGGAGGGTTGGCGCCAACGCACATGAACTCCTGCGAGCCGATTTCGATGACGGGGACACCGGCATCGTTGTGGAAGTGCGGGACGACATGGTCGGACATCGGAACTCATCCTGGAGTGGCAATGGCGGCAGACACAATCAACACTGACGCGGCATCGTTCGCAGCATCATCGAACGCCGCGGACCATACTGGGGGGTGCAGATGATTGCTAGTCCAATGGAACCAAAAGGTTCGCAACTACCCCATGCTCATTTGCTCATGCAAATTCGACACAATCTTGTCGCCTCAGAGAAGCCCTTCTTTCGTCGGGGCCGTTGTGTCGCAAATTTGGCATACTATGTCTGTGGACGAACGAAAATCCCGGCGGCAGGCGAATTTTCAAGCGAATTTCCAAGCGAACGTTCAGGCTTTGAGCATGAAGTGGCTGCGAATCAGCACCGCGTTGACCGCCCTCGTGGCATGCAGCGTTGTACTCGTGCAGGTCGTGCCGCATGCGCGCGTGGCGGGCGCTGTGCTGGCGGCGAAGGACGATCCGGCGAAGCTCTCCGAGCTGAAGCT
Organism: Bradyrhizobium sp. UFLA05-112; assembly: GCF_053572325.1. Lineage (NCBI taxonomy): Bacteria > Pseudomonadati > Pseudomonadota > Alphaproteobacteria > Hyphomicrobiales > Nitrobacteraceae > Bradyrhizobium > Bradyrhizobium sp. UFLA05-112. Next base: position 3,664 of record NZ_JBANBK010000091.1, read on the forward strand.
CGATTCCCTCCTGGTGAAGGACGAACCGGGCAAGAACGCCGCGCTCGTTCAGGACAATATCGAGGCGGCGCTCGCCGCCCATGATGCCGATCTTGCGAGCAGCTTCGTCGAGCTCGCGCGTGATCGCAGTATCGCGCTGCCTGACGACCTCCTGAGCCGCGTCAGCGACGCTGTGAGAGAAGAGAATTCCACCTCGCATTTCGCCAAGCGTTTTGCCACCGGTCTCGTCACCGGCAGTGCCGACGACGTCGCCAGCCTCTCTGGCACCGTGGCCGGCGACCTCTTCGTGATCGGCGATGCCCGGGACGTCGTGCGTGAGGGCAAGCATCTGGCCATGGGCGAGGAGACCGACCGCCTCGTGCTCGGGCTCGCCGCGGCGGGTCTTGCGGTGACGGCGGCGACCTATGTCTCGGTCGGCGGTGCGGCGCCGGTGCGCGCCGGCCTGTCGCTGGTCAAGGACGCCCGCAAGGTCGGGCGGCTCGGCGAGGGGCTCGCGGCATGGGCCGGACGCTCGGCGCGCGAGGTGGTGGACACGCCGGCGCTACAGAATGCGGTCGCCTCCGGCTCGGTGCTGCGGCCGGGCGAGACCGCGAGCGCGATCAAGGCCGCGTTCCGCGTCGAAAAAGCCGGCGCCCTGGTCAGGCTCGGCAAGGACGTCGCCCGTGTCACCGAGAAGGCCGGTACACGCGGTGCGCTCGATACGCTGCGCGTCGCCGAGGGCCCGAAGGACGTTGCGCGCGCGGCGCGGCTCGCCGAGGCCCAAGGCGGCAAGACCCGTGCGATCCTGAAGCTGCTCGGCCGCGGCGCTCTGCTGCTCGCGACCGGCGCATTCGATCTCGCGCTGTGGTTGTCCGGCGCGTTGGTGACGCTGTTCGGCGTCCTGTCCTCGATCAAGGCCACGACCGAGCGGCTGACGCAGGCCTGGTGCGACCGCAGGCGGGCGCGGCGGTTGCGTCGGGCGCAACTTGCGCTGGCAGGCGGCGAAGTCGCGGCCTAATATCATCCTATCCCCAACAGACGCGGACTTAAAGTTGATGCCGAGCTTTCACAACGGCGCAGTCGAAATTGCCTATCTCGACGAAGGCGAGGGTGACCCGATCATCCTGGTGCACGGCTTTGCCTCGAGCAAGAACGTGAACTGGGTCTATCCGACGTGGGTCTCGGAATTGCGCAAGAACGGCCGCCGCGTGCTTGCGCTGGACAATCGTGGTCATGGCGAGAGCGCAAAACTCTACGATCCCGCGCAGTATTCCATTCCGGGCATGGCGGGCGACGTGCTTGCGCTGATGGACCATCTCGGTATCCCGCAGGCCGACATGATGGGCTACTCGATGGGCGGTCGGATGACCGCCTGGCTCGGGCTCAACGAGCCGCAGCGCCTGCGCTCGGCGATCCTCGGCGGCATCGGCATTGGCGGCTTGATTGAGGGCACCGGGCCCGGCGAGAACGTGGCGGAGGCGCTTGAAGCGCCCTCGCTCGACGACGTCACCGATCCCGTCGGGCGCACCTTTCGCGCGTTCGCCGATCAAACCCGCTCGGACCGCCAGGCGCTCGCCGCGTGTCTGCGCGGCACCCGCGAGCTGATGAAGAGGGAGGAAGCCGCACGCATCGACGTGCCGGTCCTGATCGCCGTCGGCACCGCCGACGACGTCGCGGGCTCAGCCTCAGCGTTGGGAAAGATCATCCCCGGCTCCGAGGTGCTCGACATCCCGAACCGCGATCACATGCGCGCGGTCGGTGACAAGGTCTACAAGACCGGCGTGATCGACTTCCTGTCACGCCGCGGCTGAGGCCTCGTCTGCCGGCTCGTCGCTGCCGAACACGCGCGCCAGCGCCGTCAGCACGACGAAGGTCGCAAGCCACACCATCCGCGCGCCGTAGCGGTCGTGCGGACCGGAGATGACGGCGCAGATGAAGGCGTTGCCGAGCAGCGCCAGCGTCACGGTCGTTGCCAGCAGCGCCAGGTCGTCGAGCCGTCCGCGCGCCAGCGCATGGCCGAGCAGGCCGACGAGCGCCAGCATCGAGCCGAGTGCGACCGGTACGTGCAGCCAGTTGACGTCATCGAAATCGAGATTCCAGTTCTGCTGCCGCGCTGCGCGCATCGGCGCGATTTGCGAGGGGATGTATCGCTCGATGATGCCGTAGGTGTGGGGGATCCAGCCATTGGTGCCTTCGCCCGTCGCGACATGCAGCAATTGCTGGCCCATGGCGCGCAGTGCTGCGCCCGCCTGCCAGGCCGGATAGTCGGCGAGCGAATGCACGACGATGTAGCTCATCTCGTCGTTCATCCCCTCGAACCGGCCGAGCGTGTTGAACATGCTGTTGCCCCACAGAAACTCGTCGGCGGTCGCCGGCAATTCGTTACGGTAGGGACAGAGCTTGAAACTCTCGCGCGGGCAGTGATCGCCAAGATAGCGTGCCACGATGCCGTCCTGCATCATGCGGCCGAAAGCGACGCCATAGCCGCCCGGCGTCCAGGCCCATTGGCCCGACAGCGCATGGTTTGCCATGACCAGCATGGCCCCGCCGGCAACGATGGTCAGGCTGCCTTGCGCAAGACCTGCGAGGGGAAGGCGCTTGCCGAGCAGCGGCCGCACCAACCAGCCGGCGGCGCAAAGCCCGAACAGGACGCCGAGCGTCGCGCTGTGGGTCGCTGCGGCAAAGGCGGTGAAGGCGAACAATGAGATTTTTTCGATGCCCGAGGTCCGGTCGCCCCCGACCACCAGGGTGAACAGCGACAGCACCGAGAGCCCGGCGAAGATGTCCGTGAGCAGCATGCTGGCAAGCCAGGGCAACGCGGTCGACAGAATCAGGAGCAGGCTGATCGCAACGAAGCGGAAGGTCTGCATCAGGCCGAGCACGCGGAGCGTCAATTGAAGCAGCCACAGCGTCGCCAGCGACTGGAGGGCGAGGTTGAGCCAGAAGCTCGAGCTCTCGCCGAAATGCAGATAGAGGCCAAACACCGTGGAGCGGCTGGGGACGAGATAGCCTTCATACCAGCGCGCCAGATAGCCGCCGGTGTCCCATTGAAGCAGCGGGTAGCCGTTCCAGAACGCCGGCGCGATCAGGAGGAGGGGCAGGGCGACGGCGGCGAGCCGCAGCCACAAGGACCCCGCGGCGCGGGCGCGCAAAATGTCGGTGGTGATGCTCAAATCGTCTCCGTCGTCTCTCTTCCATGCCCGCAATAACGGTTCGCGTGAAATTCACCAATAGTTTGACGCTACGGAGCTTGATTTTGGCAAAACGCTGACCACCTTCAACGAACCTTGCCGTATCGGGGGTACTGCAGGAAAGCCTTTTGATTCAACATGTTGATGGGCTTTTGGCGGCGATCCGGTGTTCACTCTCAGGCAAGCCTACAGGGACAGGGCACGCTAGACTGTGCTATAGGTTAAACGAAACGAGCGAATTTCGAGAGCACGACATGGCAATGCATCAGGTCAATCCGGCAGGAAAGCTCGCCGCGCTCGATCCGATCTGGGATCGGGTCCGGACCGAGGCTGAAGACATCGTCCACCGCGAGCCCGAGCTCGCGACCTTTATCTATTCGACCGTGCTGCATCATAGCTGCCTGGAAGATTCGGTCGTGCACCGGCTGGCCGACCGGCTCGACCATACTTCGCTGTCGGGCGATCTCGTGCGTCAGACCTATGACGAGGCACTGCGTGAAGAGCCCGATCTCGGCAATGCCTTCCGCGCCGATCTCGTCGCGGTCTATGACCGCGATCCCGCGACCTCCCGCTTCATCGACCCATTGCTCTACTTCAAGGGCTTCCACGCGATCCAAACTCATCGTCTCGCGCACTGGCTCTATCTGAAGGGCCGCAAGGATTTCGCGTATTATCTCCAGAGCCGTGCGTCGGCCGTCTTCCAGACCGATATCAATCCCGCCGCGCGCATCGGCCGCGGCATCTTCCTCGACCACGCCACCGGCTTCGTCTGCGGCGAGACCGCGCTCATCGAGGATGACGTCTCGATCCTGCACGGCGTCACGCTCGGTGGCACCGGCAAGGAGAACGAGGACCGCCATCCAAAAATCCGTCACGGCGTCATGATCGGTGCCGGCGCAAAGATCCTCGGCAATATCGAGGTCGGCCACTGTGCGCGCATCGCGGCCGGCTCGGTCGTGGTCAAGCCCGTGCCGCACAACGTCACCGTTGCCGGCGTTCCGGCCAAGATCGTCGGCGAGGCCGGTTGCGCGGAGCCGTCGCGCACCATGGACCAGATGATCAACGCCATGGGGCTTTGATATGGGCTTTGATCCCGGTTTGACTTGAAGCGGGGCCGTGACTTTCCGGCCCCGATCGTCCCCAGAATTCTTTGGGAATTCGTGCTGGCGGTTCGTCGCGTCTCGTCCTAAAACCCCGCCACGTTAGATTTCGATTGGAGACTTGCCGTGGACATCAAAGAAGTGAGGAAGCTCGACGCGTATCTGAAGCGCGTGTTCGGCAATCCCAAGATTCGCGTTCAGCCGCGGATAAAGAAGGACGATTCCGCCGAGGTCTATATCGGTGAGGAGTTCATCGGCGTGCTGTTCGTCGACGACGAGGACGACGATCGCTCGTTCCAGTTCCAGATGGCGATCCTCGAGGACGATCTCATCGATCAGGAGTAGCGCTTGATCCGGACCCGAAGGGCCGCGTTAGCGCAAAGTGCGAAGCGTTTTCCCTCGCGACAAACGCGGAACGCGTTTGCGCGGAGATCATGCTCAAACAATAACCTAAAGCGCGATGACGATTCATCCCAATCTGATCGCGCTTTGGACGCCGCTCCACTTTGGGGCTGCGCGCCGTCCGAGTGAGGGGACTGCTCACCGCAGCCGGGCCACATGTCAATGTTGCTCTGGCCGGACAAGCCGATGCGCACCACCAGCGCGTCTGGCAGTTTCCGACGGAAAAACTCCAAATGTTCGGCGGTACTGCGCGGCGAAGCGTCCCATATGGGCGAACCCCCATTTCAGGGCAACTTCGCTGACGGGCAACTTGTTCTCGGGTGAGGACAATTCAGTGTGAACCGCGTCAAGCCTGACACGCCGCAGATAGTGGACCGGGGACGTTTGGTGGGACCTGCGGAAGCCGGTCTGGAGCGCGCGGCTGCTGATGCCGACAGCGCCCGCAACATCGCTCATTGTTATCGGCAAGTGAAGATTGGCCCGCATGTAATCGATCGCGTGACTGATCTGTGGCGAAGCTGGGATGCCCTCTCGTGCCGAGAGCTTTCCAGCGAGACGATGTGGCGCTTCCGCGAAAATCAGTCGAAGAGCGGATTCTGTTAGCAGCGCCATCGCCTTGGGTGAGCGTAGAGGCAATTGCTCGTCGCGCATGCCGCTGACCAGTGCACTGGTGATCGACCACAAGGCTTGTCCCAAGTTCGTCTCGAGGTCGAAGGTGAGCGCAAGATCGAGGCTCGTCAGCAGCGCGCCGCCAAACATGTCGCGCAGGATCCGGGCGACAGTGCTTGCTTCGAAGCGCAACGTCCCGCCCGCGAGAATGCCGTCGCGGGTGCGTATGGCTTGTCGCCGCAGGCTCGGCTGCGGGTAAACGACCAAGCGAGATGAGGTCTGCTCAATTGTTTTGGAGCAGATCCTAAGCTCGGAGGCCCCAGCGTTGAGAAAGCCGAGATTGAGATTCTCCGTGTCGTTGTCCGAACAGTAGGACCAGTCGCTCCAGTACTGCGCACGGACTATGCTCACCCCCGGCCCGGCGGCGAAATCTGATCGCCACTGGAATCCCGCGCAGGAGGTCGGCGGGATGATCCTCATTGGCAGCAGTCGAGATCCGTAATACGCGAGAAGACTCTCGAAACTCGAACCTTGGACGGTTGGGGCGTTGCTCAACGTGTCTTTCAAGTCGTGCCTCGTCGCAGACGCGATCTGCTTGAGCATGCCTTACGGATTCTCTTTGCGATTCGCACCAACGGCGTAAGCGCGTGGTTCGGTGGTGTCTCCTCGATGAGCACGGTGCAGCTCTCACGGGGACGCCCTGATCGTGCCATGGACAAAGTCCTTCGTATGCAGTCGTCTTGCCTTTCCCGAGCAAGTCCGTTTTGCGAAGTTGCTGTCCGCTTCGCGCAGATCGGATGCAAGAGGTAAGGTTCGGTTCAGTTCTCGAACGTCTAGCTGTTTGGAGTAGCGCCTGATCGTGGCTCTGCTTGGAAAATGACGGCCAGCCATTTGGATCGTGATGCACGCTCGAATGATGCTCGGATCTCATCGCGAGGACACAGTCCACAAATGAATTTTCGGAAATCGATGCTCAGTTTCAAGATTCGCACACGAATTGCGATTCTCGCCGCCGTTCCTCTTGTCGGGGTGGTCTTTGCCGCCGGCCAAATTGCCGCGGAAAAGCGGTCAGTCTATGAAGAGATGCGGACGGTAGCCGACATCGTTGCGCTCGACGCAGATATCAGCACATACGTCCATAGTCTTCAGGCAGAAGCTGGCGCATCGGCCGCACTCGTGGGATCCAGGGGCAGTGAGGGGCGGTCCGGTCTGGCCGTGCTGCGGCAGACCACCGATACCAGTCGCAACAAGGTCCAGGAGCGATTGAAGGGGATAGACGTTGCGGCAATTTCCCCAGAGCTTAGCAAGGTCCTGCAGGAAGGATTGCGGTCGGCGAGCCAGCCGGACCCGGTGCGCGCTTCGGTCGACAGCCTGAAGATCACTCCGAACGAAATGAACAACTTCTACACTGCTTCGATCGGGCAGTTACTCGAGTTCAGTCGATATGCGACCAAATCCGTGCGAAACCCTGACGTTTCGCGCGAGATGCAGGTCTATTCGAATCTGCTCTGGATGGCCGAGTTCTCCAGTGCGGCGCGCGCAAATGCTGCCGTAGGTTTCCAGCAGGGCAAATTCGACATCGACCTTTACAACCGCGTTCAGAGCTTCCATGGTCGGCAACAGGGCGCGGAGAGTGCGATCGCTTTCTATGCCACGGCCGAAGAGCGCAACGTCCTGGCGACGGTCTATTCAGGCACGCCGGTCGACGAAACCAACCGTATGCTGCGGGTCATGTACGACGCCGGCCCTGGCGGTGACGTTCAGTCGGTCTCCTTGAAGGCCTGGCTCGATACCAATGCGCAGCGAATGCAGCTTCTGTCACGCGTCGAAGTTCAATTCGAGCAAAATCTCAAAGATGCCTCGTCTCGTGCCGAACGCGATGCCTACGACAAGTATCTCACCTCGATTGGTTTGGCTGCCGCACTTGTGGGAGCTACCATCGTCCTGGTCGTCATGATCACGCGGGGCATTACCGTTCCGATCCGGCGCCTTTCCGACACAATGAGCGCCCTTGCGGACGGAAACACGTCAGTCGAGGTTGGTGGAACGGATCGTGCCGACGAGATTGGCGCGATGGCGCGCACCGTCGAAGTGTTCCGCGCCAGCCTTTCGGATGCCGAACGGATGCGAGCCGAGCGCGCAGACCAGGATCGTGTCGCCGGCGAACGCATCAGGGTTGAACGCAACAATCTCGCGGACAAGTTCCAGGCCTCGATGGTCGCACTTGCCGACAGCTTTGTGAAGTCGTCCGGTGACGTTGCCGACGCGGCGCGAAATCTATCAACAACAGCCGAAGAGGCGACGCGCAAATCGCACGTCGTTGCCGGCGCCGCGGGAGAAGCGTCGGACAGTGTTACGACGGTCGCAACCGGAACCGAGGAACTGAACGCTTCGATTCGCGAGATCGGTGCTCAGGTCACCAAGTCCGCGGAGATTGCTGCCGACGCTGCTTCTGAAGCGGTTCGGACGGAGACCAATGTGCGGGCGCTGACTGAGGCGGCCGAAAAGATCGGTGAAGTGTTAAATCTGATCCGCGACATCGCTTCGCAGACCAATCTACTGGCATTGAACGCGACCATCGAAGCAGCAAGAGCAGGCGAAGCTGGGCGTGGGTTTGCTGTGGTGGCCTCTGAGGTCAAGCAACTGGCGGCGCAGACGGCCAAGGCAACCGATGTGATCGGCGAGAAGATCACCGAGATCCAGTCTGCGACGGGCGATACCGTTTCCTCGATCGGTCGGATCGTCACGACGATCGCGACCATCCGCGAGGTGACTTCCTCGATCGCCGGCGCCGTCGAGGAGCAAGGAGCGGCGACGAACGAGATCGCTCATAGCACTCAGCGGGCGGCGCATGGCGCCCAGGCCGTTACCGGCAACATTGCGGCGGTCGGTGAGGCGGCTGCGATGACCGGCGCCGCCGCCTCGCAACTGATGAGCCACTCGCAGCAATTGCGAGAACAATCCGGCGAACTGCAGCGCGAGGTCGTCGCCTTCATCGCGGGGCTCAGGGCCTAGAGACGATTGGAATGCGGTGACAGCGCACTCAATTTGCCGAGCAAAGTGCGCTGTTCGCCGTAATCTCTTGTTCGATCGGCTGCGGGCCGCCGCCGCGGATCGCCCGGCTTGCTGCCGATCGAACGCTATGCATCTTCTGCGCGGGCCGCGTGCCCTGAAAGCTCTGGTTTTCGCAACGTACGGAGCCGCGGGTGACGTCGGCGGCCGTCACGCCTTGCACATCGATGAGCTCGGCCGGCACGGTCCATGTCACGATCGTAAGCGGCCGTCGCGAGTGACGGAGTTCATCGCTGCATCCGTCGACCTTAAGCGCCATTTGGGTTGCGTTTCAGAGAGGATCACGCAATTCGTCGTCGTGAGCGACTTCGCACAGTCGATAGGCCGCGATTCCGACCAGTTGTGGCGTGAGCAACGGTTGCAGGTCGACGGGCTGGAGTCGGTTGTGCCATGGCGTGCCAAGGAGGGCACTGCGGACGGCGTTAGTGACGAAGATCCCATTCTCCTCGCTCGTCAAGAGCTTGCTCGATGCACTCTGCAATTGCGAGGCAATCCAGACATCGCGGCCGTAGAGAAAGGAGCGGAATGCGTAGAGGGTGCCGCGATGCAACCCAATACTGATCGTGCAGTCGAACTGCTCCAGATGCCGGATTGCGTCCCACTTACGGATTGAGCGCTCTGCCCCCGCCATGGCCCGCCCGGCCTCGGCAAATGTTATGCAATAGGAATCGCCTAGATTGAATCGAACCGTGCCGCCGAATTCTTGTGCCGTCCCGTAGGTCACCGCATCAAGCATATCGAGGATGCGTTCAATTTTGGCGACAGGCCCGGCATCCATGATCTTGCTGAAGCCGTGAAGATCCAAGAAAAGGATGTTGATTTCAGAAATGATGCGTGTGCGATGCCGCTGTTCGATGCGGTAGATCGGCATCGGTTCGACAAAACCCTTCAGCGCAAAGCGCTCAACAAGCGCGGTCTGGATCTCCGCGGATGCCAGAGCGAGCCGAGCCCCAGCCGTAAGATAGATTTCGTCGGGCGGCGTTACCGCTTCGACGCGGGTGACGAGCGCAAAAACGTCGCCGATGAAGTCGTCGTCCTGAGCGACGACATCCCCGAGTGCAATCACGATGCGAATGGAGAGCCGATCCTCGCCTCGGCTCAGCTGGACCAGCCGCAAGTCTTCCTGCACTGCTATCGCAGCTTTGGCTGCACCCGTGACACTGGGGAATTCCAGCCAGTAACCGTCTCCCGCGGGCTTGATGATCGAGCCGCCGTGCTCGGCGGCATGGCGCGCCAGAAACGCACGATGCTCGCCCAACAGCGCCTGGAGATCGGCGGTCAGCAGTTCACGGAAGCGTGACGTTGAGCCGCTGATGTCGGTCTTCATTACGACTGTGGTTCGAAGTGGATTCATCCTCTGATGATCCTGTGCGCGCAGATAGCAGCCTACGACAATTCTTCGTCCGTTGGCAGAGGAGTGGCGCAAGATCCGCGCGCCGGCTCAATTGGCAATGGATTGATGGGCCTGCCTGCAATAGGCTGGCGTGCCGGCGAGGGTATCCCATGACTGCAATTCACCCCTTTTACGAGGCGCATCGTGGCGCGATGGAGGCTGCTTTGCGCCAGCGTCTCCATCTTGCCGAAGGGATGTTGCGCGAGCGCGCGAGCATCCCGGACATGGATGGGGTCGGGCAGGAGGTGATGAACGAGTTCGAGATCGTGCTCAGCCAGATGCCTTATGTCGGCGGCGTAGCCAGCCGCATGAGCGATTTTTTCATGCGTCTGATGGGTTTTATGGCCATCGGCCGAGTGCTCCGGCGGCATGGTGTGCCGCTGGCAGTGATCGGCGAAATCGAGCGAGAGAGCTACAAGGCGCAATTGCTCATGGTGCCCGAGGCCGAACGACTCGCCTCAGGGCGTCAGTTCATGTCTCCGGAGAACCAGGCCTTGCTGCGCGAGCAGGCGGCAAAGAGCCGTGCGGAAGAATATCCAGAAGACTTCGTCTACGATTTCGTCGAGCCCGGGACCGGCGACAACTTTGATTTCGGCATCAATTACAAGGCCTGCGGCTTCTGCAAATTCGCAGCTCGCCACGGAGATCAAGAAATCTTGCCGCACATTTGCGGGCTCGATTTCGATGCGTATGCAACACGTGGCATTCGGTTGGAGCGGACACAAACGCTGGCGGGCGGCGCGAGCCACTGCAATTTTCGGTTCTCGCGGATCGAGCCGGGGTAGAACAAGCGCGATTCGTAGGATGGTGGAGCGTAGCGATACCATCATCTCGCGATCCACTCCGGTGGAACGTCGAATGCATCGTCGCGACCGAAGAATTCGCCGGCCGGTCTTCGGGGCAGACTACAAGTCCGTTAGCACAGCGTGATTGATGGGTGTCGCTCCGCTTCAACCATCCTGTGGGTTAGCGTGTCAGGCCCTCTCATACGCAAGAAGGCGATCGGTCAGCCCTTCCGGATTTGACAAGGCGACGAGATGGCCACCGGGAATTTCGTCTACCTCCTTTCCGAGCCTTTCACGTGCGACACGCCGTTGAAATTCTACCGGGAAAAAACGGTCGTCTTTTGCCGCAAGAACATGAATGGGGATGTCGGGCCAGCGCTCGAAGCGACAGGGCTCGCCGAAAACGACGTCGGCTTCCTCGCGTGGTTGTTCCGGGCCGGTGCGCAGCACGTCCTGCGGCACGTCGTGCAGAAAATAGGTTGCCACATCGAATTCCGTCGCATAGCCGCGGCACGTCGCAGCGTTTTCCCTCGCTTCCACCGCTCCTGTAGCGGCCCACCATGCACCGGCGGTCTCTCCGGGCTCGGGGATCATCGCGTTGACGAACACGGCCATCCGCACGGGCGCACGCACGCAAACGAGGGGCGCTGTGAAGCCCGCGAGCGACTGGGCGACAAGTATCACGTCGCTTCGTTTCGCGATCGCGCGGATGACGATGTCCGCATACGCTGCGAGACCGGAATTCCTGTCGTCGCCGGGGAGATCGACCGCGATGGCTTCGTGTCCCGCCGCGCGAATGAGCGGGGCGACGCGGTGCCAATACCAAGGCATGCCGCCTGCCCCTGGGACAAGGACGAATGTTCCCATACGAGTTCTCCTCCGTTGCTGCCGGAATATTGCTCAACGAGCTTGCCCCGCTTGATCAGTATTGATGTGAGGCCGGCTGGTTGGATCACAAGCTGCACAAGAAAGGACCGAGCCACGTCCGGTCCACCCCTGACAAGGGAGTGGCAGCGACCTTGTCTCTTTCTTCGGGCTGGACAGGTTGATGTTCGAAATCAAAGGAGGTCGCCACTGATGCGATCCGATATGCTCCTCCGACCGCGAGGACTGGATTTCGACCTGGACCTGGGCAGGGGTGACACGATCAGCGCGGCAGGATGACACCGTGCCCCTGATTTGCCCGACGCGTCAAGTAATATTCTGAAAAGACGAAATTCGCGATGCCGCCGCCCGGCTACTTTGCATGAGGTTGTTTTCGATATTTTTGGCTGGAGGCTCGCAGCAGGGCAGAGAGACCGCGCTCAGCCCTTCGGGCCGCGCAACTGCGCCGTCAGCCTGTCCATCGCCTCCGCCACCTCGCGCCACTGCGGCAGCCAGCTTCGGGGAAATCGGAAGGTGAGGTCGGCGCCGTCGACGCGGCGCTCCGAAAGGCACATGCCGGGGGTCGCCGCATCGCGCGTGCAGCGCGCGGTCAGCTCGGGGCTCATCGCGGAGAACAGGTCCTCGCTGCCATAGGGCGTGTCTGCGCGGAACATTCGCATCGTCAGCCCGTCCTCCGGCGAGGTGGCGGCCTGATCGAGATAGCGCGGATAGATGGTGCTGACCCGGAGCTCCGGCGCGAGCGCATCGTGATGCGCCGCGATCGACAGGAAGATGCGGTCGATCGGCTGCATTGTCGCCTCAGCTGCGTCGGCACTGACATGCTTTGGTGCGCCCGGCACCTCGAGCGAGGGGTAGAGGAAATCGATGTCGATGCGCTCCTGCGGTCCGGAGTGCCGCTGGATCTTCATCCGGATCGCTGCCGTCGGTACGTTGAACAGCGTGCCGCCGACGCTGACCGGCAGCCTGTCCGGCGCACTCGCGCCGACCACAGTCCCCCAGGTCGGCCACAGCAGATAGGCGACCACGGCCACCGCGCCTGCCGCGAACATACCGCCGAGCACGAGCGGGGCGAGATGCGCCCTTGTCCGGCCCGGACGGCCGCGGGAGGAAGTTGCCGAGAACACGCTCATCAATGGGTCGCCACAAGGTCGGCCGATGGCCGACGAATCAAGGGCGAATATGCCACGCGGCGGCGGTTCCGCGCAGCCTGCGGTCCCCATGGGGGGATGACGTCGGCGGGACGCTGCGTTAACCTTTTCTTAAGGCTAATGTAGCGTTAACCGGCACTTTTTGTCACAGGAAGGGAGCGGCGTTGCGTACGGGCGGAACTTCCGATGACTCCTGAGACCTTGAATTCCTTTTTCTCCATCTGCATCGGGTTCGCACTCGCGGGCGCGCTCGTGAACGGATACCAGGCTCTTTCGCAGCGGCCTGCCGGCTTCGGGCTGTTGCAGGAGGGTGTGGCGCCGAAGACATTTGCGGCCGTGCCGTTCCTGGTGTTCGCGGCGCCCTTCATCATCATGCGCAATACGCTGCGCGGCGCGCGGCTGGAGAGCCGCCGCATGGAATTCGTGATGATGGCAACCATCATCGCGGGCTTCTGGAGCATGATGAGCGGCACGTTCTTCCTGATGACGCTGCGCGCCGCCGGCGTGCTGGCTTGAACGCACGCCTTGCGGCGTTCTGGAGCATGATCCGGAAAAGTGTGAAGCGGTTTTCCGAAAAGATCATGCTCAAACAATAACCTAAAGCGCGATGATGCTTCATCGCGCTTTGGGCCCTTTGCTTGAACGTCACAGCTCCGCTATGCCAAGATTTCCTGACAGGAGACCTCCATGGCGATCTACGAGCTTGACGGGCAGGCGCCCGACCTTCCCGCCGACGGCAACTACTTCATCGCCGACACCGCGACCGTGATCGGACGCGTGCGCCTCAAGCCTGGCGCCAGCGTCTGGTTCGGCGCGGTGCTGCGCGGCGACAATGAGTGGATCGAGGTCGGCGAGGGCTCCAACGTGCAGGACGGCTCGACCTGTCACACCGATCTCGGTTTTCCCCTCGTCATCGGCAAGAACTGCACCGTCGGTCACAACGTGGTCCTGCACGGCTGCACCGTCGAGGACGGCGCGCTCGTCGGCATGGGCGCGATCGTGATGAACGGCGCGAAGATCGGCCGTAACAGCATCGTCGGGGCCGGCTCCGTCATCACCGAAGGCAAGGAATTTCCCGAACGATCCCTGATCATCGGCTCGCCGGCGCGCGTAATCCGCACGCTCGACGACGCACAGGTCGCGAGAATGGGCAGCGCGGCGAAGTTCTACGTCGCCAACGGCCCGCGCTTCAAGAAGGGCTTGAAGCGGATCGGCTGACGTCGCTCGTCAGCTCCCTTCGGACTCAGCTCCTCCGGATTCTTGGGCTTCGCGGGATCCAGCGATCTTCTCGTGGCCCGCGGCCCACAGCGCGTGTTCGTCGCTGCCGTCCAGATATGGATTGGCTTCGCGCGGGATGTTCTCGCGCGCGGCGCGCTCGCCTTCGGCGAAGGGATCGCGATCAGCCATCATCACTTTGCCTTTCCGGATCTTGAACGCGCGGTTCGCTTGGCATTTGCCTGATCGAGCTTGGCGCTCTTGCGCAGCGCGTCCTTCAGGTCGGCCGGTATACCGTGCTTTTCCAGCAGGTCCGCGAACGCCTCGTCCGCCAGATCCTGAAGGGTCTCCATGCGATCGCGCGCAAGCTGCTTGAGTTTGCCGAAAGTGTCCTCGTCGAATGCGATCAGCTTGCGCATGATCGTCGCTGCCTCCCTCATCAAATCGTGCGTGACGGAATTGTTCCGGAACGCGGCTGTATGCCCATCGTTGGTGCTCGAAAGGGAGAGTTTCCGATGATCAGATTGCCCGCAACAGTTTCGGCAGCGATGCTTACTCTCGCGGTCCTTGCGATGCCGACGACGTCGTTCGCACAGGGCAGTGGAGGTGGCACGGGCGGAAGCAGCGGCAGTGCGACGTCCGGCGCGACGGGGAGTGGCTCCGTGACGACCAGTCCGACGACGTCCGCTAACGGTCGTGGCGGCGCCGGGGCGGCGGGGCAGGCTGCTCCGCCGCGGGGGACGAACAGCCTAGGCACCGCGCAGTCCTCCGGGGGGACCGTTGGCATGGGATCCGGTAGAGACCGAGACAAGTCAGTCGACTCGGCGGTCGATGCCGAGAACAAGCAGATCGACAAGACGGTGAAGAGCATCTGCCGCGGCTGCTGAGCCGGCAGAGACGGCCGATCCCTTAAGTGGTTGAAAAGCAGCCGTAAAAAACAAGGCCGTTGACGCAGTATACCGCCAACGACCTTGCCAGCCCCGGATATTGAAATTGGCTCACGCCATCCGGTAGCCGGGAGCATGACGCGGAATCATACGGGGGTATGTGATCCAGTTCACATGCCGCAAAATTTTGGTGCGTGGGGCGGGAACGAATCGCCGCCGGCCGGATCAGCTTCGCGACCTGCTCCGCCTGCGCATGCTGGCATGGCGGCGCGCCGGTTTCTTGCGGGTAACCGACGGCGTCTCGGTCTCCGTGGCCTGCGTGCTGGCGAAGGACTGTTTGAGCCCGTCGATGGATTCGGTCAGGGTCGCGACCTGCTCGGACAGGCGCTTGGTGTCGGCCTGCTGCGAGGCGAGCAGCCGTTTGACAGTCAGAAGCTGGTCCTGAACCACCTGGAGCTGGTCGATGGATTCCTGCTGGGTGGCTTCCAGCCCTCTGGTCTTCTCCACGAGCTGCTCGGAGGCCTGCGCGGTGCGGGCCTGCAGCAGCCGGGCGGTGACCACCCGGTCGGACTCCGGGGCGGTACCGGTATAGACGCGCCAGATTGCGATTGAGGTGACGCCGGTGATGAGCAGGAGCAGGCTCGCAGCCGTGAGCGCGATCGGCTGGCTGCCGAGACGGGTGAAGGCGCTGGTTCGCGCATCGCGCGGTGCGAGATCGATCATCGCTGACAAAGCCCAAAAATGAACTGAAGTGGCGAAGACCAGCGGCAACGGCCGCCGGGACGTCCCGAAAACGTTACATTTCGGCAGGAAATGGGACCAAAAAGAGGCTAAGGCCCGAAAAAGGGCCGTAGCGGCCTAATATGGCCATTCGGACCGTGGGATTCAGGGCTGAAAACCGCTCAACGGCCCCGAATATGTCTTCGGCCGTGGCGTCGCATAGGGTCCTAGCCGCGACGTCGTCAGGCCGAGTCGCACCAGGGCCTCAGCGAGCGGGACGGCGGCGGCGACGCCGTCGACGACGGGGAGGCCGTGCTTCGCCGCGAGCTCGCCGGCGAGGTCGGCCATGCCGGCACAGCCGAGCACGATGGCCTCCGTTCGGTCCTCGCGGATTGCGGCCGTGATCTCGCTGGAAATGTTGCCGAGCGCATCGGCATTGCGCTCCTCGAGCGCGAGCACGGGAATTTCGGCGGCACGGACGCGGGCGCAGCGCTCGGCGAGGCCGTATTTCCGCAAATTATGCTCGATCGGCACGATGGAGACGGCGAGCGTCGTCACCACCGAGAAGCGCGCCGCAATCAGGCTCGCCATGTGAAAGGCGGCCTCTCCAATGCCGATCACCGGTGCCTTTGCGATCGCACGCGCCGCATCGAGGCCGGTGTCGTCGAAACATGCGATGATGTGGGCGTCCGCGCCATCGCGATCGGCATCGCGGATGCAGCCGAGCATGCCGGGCACGGCGAAGGCTTCGTCGTAGAAGCCTTCGATCGAGACCGGGCCCATCGTGGGCTGGCGGGCGTCGATCACCGTATCCGGCAAGGCGACGGCACGCGCTGCCGCGGCGATCTTTGCCGTCATCGCGGCCGTAGTGTTGGGATTGACGATGTGAAGACGCATCAGGTCACACCAGTCCCTTGCCGGCATCCGAGCCCTTTGCGGCCTGCCGCTTGTTCAGCATGTGGATGGTGCCGAGCGCGAGTGTGATCACGGCGAAGGAGACCGCGGAGATGATGGTGCCGAGCGCATAGATGTCGGGCTTCGTGACCGTGGTGGTGAGGCCCTGCAGGTCCAGCGGCAGCGTGTTGACCGATCCGATCGCCTGGCTGGAGCGGGCGAGCTCGTCCCAGGACAGCGTGAAGCCGAACAGCCCGATGCCGATCACCGAGGGCAGGATGATCGGCAGCACGATGTGGCGGAAGGTCTGCCAGGGCGTTGCGCCGAGATCGCGCGCGGCTTCCTCGAGTCTGGGGTCGAAGCGGTTGAAGATCGCGAACATGATGAGCAGGCCGAACGGCAGCGTCCAGGTCAGATGCGCGCCTAGCCCCGAGGTGAGCAGGCCCATCGAGGTCTCGAAATTCTCATTCCAGTGCGCCTTGATGAGATCGTCGATGATGCGGAATTCCAGGGAGATGCCGAGCGAGGTGATGATGGAGGGTACAATGAGGCTCGCGATCGCCGAATAGAACAAAATGCTCTGCGCCCTGAACTTGCGGCGAAAGGCCATGCCGGCGGCGACCGACAGCACGACGGTGACCGCCATCACGACGAGCCCGAGCAGCAGCGAGCGGCGGAAGGCGGCGCCGAGATCGACGATGCCGGTGCCCTGGAACAGCTTTGACAGCCAATAGGTCGAGACCCCGTTCATAGGAAAGGTGAGGCCGCCCTGAGGCCCCTGGAACGACAGGATGTAGATCGCGATCATCGGGCCATAGAGAAACAGCACGTAGGCCGCGAAGAACACGGCAAGAACGTAGAAGCTGCGCGGGCGTCCCTCTCGCATCACAGCTCCTTCCTGATGTCGACGATGCGCGACATCATGGTGATGATCAGGAAGGTGATGACGAGCAGGATCACGGCGTTCGCCGCGGCAGCCGGGAATTGCAGTGCGTTGAGCCGGGTCTCGATGATCTTGCCGGCGGCGGCAATCTGTTGGCCGCCCATCACGCCGATGGTGATGAAGTCGCCCATCACGATGGTGATGACGAAGATCGAGCCGATCACGATGCCGGGCTTGGCGAGGGGAATGATGACGTTGACAAGGGTCTGGAACCCGGTGGCGCCGGCGTCATAGGCGGCCTCGATCAGCGACTTGTCGATACGCACCATCGAGTTGAAGATCGGCACCACCATGAAGAAGGTGAAGAGGTGCACGAGCGCCAGCACCACGGAGAATTCGGAATAAAGTAGCCATTCGACCGGCTGGTCGATCACGCCGATCTTGAGCAGCCCGGAATTGACGAGGCCGTTGCGCCCCAGCAGCGGAATCCAGGCGATCATGCGGATCACGTTCGAGGTCCAGAACGGGATCGTGCAGAGCAGCGACAGGCCCATCTGCCAGGTCTTGGATCTGATGTGGAAGGCGAGGAAGTAGGCGACCCAGAAGCCGATGAACAGCGTGATCGCCCAGACCATGAAGCACAGCTTCAGAGTCTTCACATAGGTCTTGCCGATCGTGCAGAGATCGGGGAGCTGCGCGATGCAGCCTTCGAACGTGTCGGTGTAGCCGCGGCCGGAGAAGGCCGGCAGCAATTGGTATTCGTTGTAGTCCCAGAAGGAGACGATGACGACGAACACCAGCGGGATCAGGAAGAAGGCGAGAAAGACGAGCATCATCGGCCCGGCCTGCAGCCAGGAGATGAAGGAGGGTGACAGACGCGCCGCTTTCTGGCGCGCCTGTCCCGGTCCCCGGGCGAGGTCCGGGGATGCCTGTTGCAAGAGCTCGTCTGACGTGTCCATCACGCTGCGATGAACTCGTTCCACTTGCGGACCATGTAGTCGTTCTCGTCCATGACCGCGTTCCAGCAGGCGACCCCGCCCATGCGGTCCTCATAGGAGCCGCCGTCGCGCACCGCACCGGCCTTCTCGAGCAGCGAGCCGTCGGGCGCCTTGATGTCCTTCTCGGCGGGCTTGCCTTCCATCCAGTAGGCCCACTCGTAGGGCTCCATGTGCGCCTTTGCGGTTGAGAGCACGGCTGAGTAGTAGCCCTGGCGGTTGAGATACGCGCCGGCGTAGCCGGACAGGAACCAGTTCACGAACTCGTAGGCCCAGTCGAGCTTCGCACCCGACACGCCCTTGGAGACGCAGAAGCCCGAGGCCCAGGAGCGGTAGCCTTCCTTCAGCGGCTGGAAGGTGCAGGCAATGCCCATCGAGCGGACCTTGGTGACAGCCGGTGACCACATCGACTGGATGACGGTTTCGCCCGAGGCCATCAGGTTGACGCTCTCGTTGAAGTCCTTCCAGAAAGCGCGGAACTGGCCAGCTTTCTTGGCTTCGGTCATCACCTTCATGGTGAGATCGATCTCTTCCTTGGTCATGTTGCCCTTGTCGGCATATTTGTACTTGCCGGTGGCTTCCACGACCATCGCTGCATCCATGATGCCGATCGAGGGGATGTTGAGGATCGAGGCCTTGCCCTTGAACTCGGGATTGAGCAGCTCGGCCCACGAGTTGATCGGGCGCTTGATGAGATCGGGACGGATGCCGAGCGTGTCGGCGTTGTAGACGGTGGGGATCAGCGTCACGAATTCGGTCGCCGACTTGGCGAAAGTCTTGGAGTCCTTGCCTTCGAGATAGAGCACCTTCCAGGGCGCGGTGCCCTGATTGCCGATCTTCTTGCCGCCGGGCGTCTCGCCCTTGGTGAAGACGGGCGTGATGTTGTCGAATTCCTTGATCTTCTTGGCGTCGAGGGCAAGGATGTTGCCGGAGGGCACGAGCTTCTTCAGCGAGAAATATTCGGTGTCGAGCACGTCGAAGGAGTTCGGCTGGGTCATCACGCGCTTGGTGACGTCGTCGGTCGTCGCGGTGATGTATTCGATCTTGATGCCAGTGTCCTTCAGGCACTGCTTCGAGATGTCATCGCCCTCGTTCACGGCGGTGCCGAGATAGCGCAGCACTTTCGGCTCGGCCGACATCACGTAGGGGAAGCCGGTGATGGCGCCGGAGCCGGCTGCGAAACCTGCGAGGCCCGCGGTCCCCTTCAACAATGTGCGGCGGCTGACGCCAGTCTTCCTCGTCGTCTCTGTCATATCAGTCACTCCTCTGTGTTGCGCATTTTCTGGACTGGATGGCGCTATTGCAGACGCTGCGCCTTGGCGGGATCCCAGGTGGCCAGCACGCGATCACCCGGACGGAAGGGGTGGGCGTCGAAGGTGGCCTCGGGAACGTGGGAGAACAGGGCGGTGCCGTCGTCGAGCGTGAGCGAGACGGCGACGTAGGAGCCCTGGTACTCGGTTTCCGTCAAAAGCGCCGGCGCGCCGAAAGCGCCGTCCGCGATCGGCTTGATGCCGAGCTGATCGGCGCGCACCGCGATCATCTGGCCGGCATCGGAGAGCACGTTGTGTCCGCCGATGAAGCGCGCGACGAACTCGGTCCGCGGATGGTGGAAGATGTCGCGGGCGCTGCCCTGCTGCTCGATCCGTCCGCCGTTCATCACCACGATGTGGTCGGCGAGCGCCATCGCCTCCTCCTGGCCGTGCGTGACCTGGATGAAGCTGATGCCGAGCTCGCGCTGGAGCCGCTTCAACTCGCCGCGCATCCTGACGCGCAGGAACGGGTCGAGTGCGGAGAGCGGCTCGTCGAGCAGCAGGATCTGCGGCTCGGTGATCAGCGCGCGGGCCAGCGCCACGCGCTGCTGCTGGCCGCCGGAGAGCTGCGCCGGCAGGCGCGCGGCATAGGGCGTCATTGCCACCAGTTCGAGCAGCTCGCCGGCGCGCTTGTGGCGCGTCGCACGATCGATGCCGCGCATCTTCAGCGCAAACGCAACATTGTCGAGCACCGTCAGATGCGGAAACAGCGCGTAGGACTGGAACATCATCGCCGTGCCGCGCTTGGCGGGCGGCAGGCCGGTGACGTTGTGGGGGCCGAGGATGATGTCACCCTCGCTGACCGCCTCATGACCGGCGATCATGCGCAGCGTCGAGGTCTTGCCGCAGCCGGAGGGGCCGAGCAGGCAGCAATAGGTGCCGGCCGGGATCTTGAGGTTGACGCTGTCGACCGCCAGCGTCGTGTCATAGCGCTTGGTGACCGAGACCAGTTCGAGGGCGGCGGGAAGGGCCATGGAGCTCCCAGGGAAAGGGCGATTTACCGCTTCCCTCGGCAAGGCCCGTGCCAAGCGGAAGTCCGCGGCATTTTTTCGGAACTGCGTAGCAATGTCAGATCATTAGCCCGGAGATCGCAAATCCGGGCGGCGCAGCGGTGGCCGCTAGGGAGCATTATGCACACAAAATGATCAGGGATTGTATAAAGTTTCGCCTGTCATTGGATACGGCTGGTCGACTAACCTTTGGAGCCTGATTTGACGACCGAGCCCCAAATCAACGAGCCCACATTCAGCAAGCCAAAATCTATGGCCGCCAAAGCTCAACCGAAGTCTGACGCATCGCTCGCAGCCGATAATGGCAGTGACCGCGTCAGCCGTATCCGGGAGGGTGTGACGACCGCGATCCTCGAGCATCGGCTGCTGCCGGGCACCAAGCTCGGCGAGGACGAAATTGGTGAGATCTACGGCGCGAGCCGCACCTTGGTCCGCACCGCGCTGCACCAGCTCGCGCATGAGGGGATCGTCAGCATCGAGAAGAATCGTGGCGCCTTCGTTGCGCGGCCGACGCCGGCCGATGCGCGCGAGGTGTTCGAGGCGCGGCGGCTGATTGAGCCGTCGATCGTCGATCACGCCATCGACGCGGTGTCGCCGGATTGGCTTGAGCGCCTGCAACGACATCTCGCCGAGGAGCATGCGGCGGAAACCCGCGGCGACGCCAGGGCCTCGATCCGGCTGTCCGGCGAGTTTCACCGGCTGGTCGCCGAGATGTCCGGTCACAGCATCTATGCCGGCTTCCTCAAGGAGCTGATCGCGCGCTCCTCCCTGATCATCTTGCTCTATCGCCGCCACGACACGCCCGCCTGCGGCACCAGCCATCACGCCGAGATCGTTACCGCGATCCGCAGGCAGGACAAGTTGCAGGCACGCGAGTTGATGCTCTCACATCTTACGGAGATCGAGGCCGAGCTGTTTCTGAAAGAGCCGGCCGCTGACGAGCCGCGGCTTTCCGACGTGCTTGGCGCCTGAGGCGCGGATCGCAACCCTCCGGTAGGAGCTGCGGCCAGGCCCGAGTACCAGCGTCAATGTAAGCTTTCGCTTTCGACGGCGAGCTGTCCGTCTTGCGTGATCTCGTATTCGCCGTCTCGCTTCCTCATCCACCCGGACCTGACCATCTCCCGCGCGGTCTGAATGGAGCAGATCGGATGGTTGCCTCCGGGGTGATACAGCCTGTCATTTCGGACGACCAGATGCCCGTAGAGCTGAGCCTGGCGCAGTGCCCTGCGCATTCCGGGCGAAGGATTTTTCATGTCACTTCAAGCTCGGGCGCGATATGCACTTTGTGCTTCAGGAGGTCCAACGAGATGCGCAACTGCGCGAGCGATTGGGCGATGCGATCGTTCACGATGCGGCTGCAAACCTCAGTCGGACTGCGTGGCGACGCGCAATCGGTTACGCGCATGGTGGAGATCCTCCAGCCGCAATTGAACGATCTCGGAGGTCGCCTGTTCCGTTCTTCGGAACAGTTTTCGCGTTGGCGTCAAATGACGCCGAATAGAATGAAAAATCCGACCTCGAGCAGGAAAACGAGGCCGGTGATCATCGACATCAGAAACACGTCACCGGGCGACAGGAACTGCATGGCTCGCCTCACTGCTCGCGAGCCCCCATTGGCAATTCATCTATGTTAAAAAAGTTTCGGTTCCCGGTGCGTGCGATTTCAGCGCCCCAAAAAGATTGCGCCCAGCCATTGGGGGATGGCTGGGCGCGCGCGAACCGGTCTGGGACGGGGAGGGGTGGGGATGTGACCGGGTCGCGTAACTCGCTCTTTTGCTAACTACTGGTCCTTGGCGCTGGCGGTGGAGACCGCCGGCTTGGTGTCGCCGAGCGAGACCCAGACGTTGGGATCGCTCTGCGACTGACGCTTGACGAAGCGGTAGCCGGTCTCGGTCCAGGCGACGACATTCTCATTCTGATTGTCGAGAATGAACTCGCCCTTGTCGGTCTTGACCGTCAGCACCGCGTGTCCTTCACCCTTCTTGTCGCGCACGACCGTGATCAGCAGGGCCTCGCGCGGCCATCCGGCATCGATCAGCATCTTGCGCTTCAACAGCACATAATCCTCGCAGTCGCCGTAGCCGTCTGATGGCAACGACCACTTCTCGACCACGCCCCAGTGCTCCATGTCGGTCAAAGGCTTCACGGTCTCGTTGACCCAGCGATTGACCTTCAGCAGATCGCGCCATGCCGTCTGCGACATCACGATGTCGCGCGGCTGAGACGGACCGCCCTGGCATTGGGCAGCATTGTCGGCACAGAACTCGACCCAGCCGATCGGCGCACGCGTGTTGTCGCCGAGGCTCGCGTAGAGCAGGCGGCCTTCGCCGGCCTGCGCCGTCGCGCTGATCCCGAAGAGCATGGCGGCAACCGCCAGCCCTTTCCCCTGTCCCCTGAAGTCGAACATCGTGGCCCCCGTTTCTTGTTGGACCACAATTGCCACGAAGCTTTTGCGTTGCCGCTAAGTGAGCCAAGTCAAGTCGAGACGAATGCAAGTAAAACGAGCGCTGAATTCGATTTATACTTGAGTAGAATTCGCCTAAAATTTGAGAATACTGCAATTGAGTAAAATTGTAGGCGTTAACGCCCGAGACTCGGGGAACTCAGCGTTTTCGCCGCGCGCGGCTGACCGCGTTAACCGGCAACCGCATGCGCGCGAGGTGTGAAAAAAGGCGACGTCCGCGTTGCGGAGGCCGCCTTTCGGCTCGATTGCCGGATTTTTCAGCCGGCTGCGCTTTACCGCGCGGTAACGCTCTCTTCGAGAGTCTCGACCGGCTGCTCGTGGACGAACTCCAGCGCAAAGCCGTCCTCGAGATTTCTGACCACGCGGCCCTGGACGCGGCCGAGCATGACCTGCGATTTCAGCGGCGGCCGGTTCTCTGCGGCAATGGCGGCGCCGGACAGCGACAGGTCGATGATGCGGCAGGTCATCTTGGTGCCGTCCTCGAGCGTGAGCACCGCGATCGGATTGCGCGGCACGATACGATCGTGGCGGCGATCCTCCGGCAGATTGAGGATGTCGCGGTTGGCGAGCCAGGTGAGTTGGGCGGCGAGCTTGTCGCGCTTGCGGGGCGTTGCCCCGACCGTCATGGCGAAGCCGTTGTCGATGATCCGGGTGATCTTGCCCTCGACGCGGCCGATATGGTCGAGATAGGCGACCACGCGGTCGCCGACATTGCCGATGCCGGGGGCGAGCAAAGCAAGGCCGCCCGGCGACATGTTGATCACCTGGCAGGGGAATTCACGGCGGTCCGGCAGCATATAGCGGCCGAGCAGATGTACTTTCACCCGCTGGAAACGCCGACGTTCCTCGGCGGCAGGAAGAAATTTTTTGTTCGCCAACGCCATTTTCACTACCCGACCCCCGCCCGGGCGGAGTCCCAACGACCCTAAGGCGCACAGGGTTAACGCGCCGTTAGCGGAACGGGCGGGACGTTCGGAATAGGTCAGGCGGGTCGTGCGCGTCGGGCGGCTACGCGCTCGAAAAGCCATAATAGAGGCGGGCAGGCAAGCAACGCGACCGCGCCAAGATCGAGGGCCGCCGCCGCGCTTCCGGCCCAGCCGGCGAGCCGTCCGGCGACCGCCGGTCCGAGCATCATGGCGACATAGAACACGGTGAGGAAGAGCCCCATCCCGATCGCGCGCGTCCGCGGCGCGAGCACGCGAGCCGGCAGGCTCATGATCGGGCCGGCCGGCTGGCCGGAGGCGAGACCAATCGCGATGACGGTCGCGATCACGGCACCCGATCGCGTCAAAAGCACCAGCAGCACCGCTAGGGCGAGGCTGCCGCCGACGAGCAGAGTGAGCGGTCGCCCGGTCCGGTCGGCCAGAAAACCTCCGAGCGGGACGGAGACGGCCGAGATCCACAAAGCGAGGCTGATCACGGAGCCTGCCGCTGCGACGGTCCAGCCGCGCTCGACCAGCAGCGACGGCCCAAACGACAGGATCATGGCAAAGCCGATATTGAACAGGCCCCAGATTGCGCCGGCGATCATCACCGCCGTCATCGTCGGCCGATCGAGACGAGCCGACGTCGGCGCTGCCGTCCCGCTCTCGGGCGGAGGCCGGTAGAGCAGCATCAGCACGATGCCGATGGCAATCACGGCGCAGACGGCCATGAACACCGCACCGGTGCCGCCCGCCGTGCCGATCGTCGGCAATGTCAGGAGCGAGAGCGCGATTCCCGTTGGCCAGGAATTGATGACGATGCCCATGGCGGTTGCGATCTCCTTGCCCGCAAACCAGTCCGTGGTCATCTTGGTGAGCTGCACGCTCAGCAGCACGCCGCCGGCACCGGCGATCAGCCGGCCTGCGATCTGCGAACTCCAGTCGCCCGCGAGCGCCATCGCGAAACTGCCGGTCATCATCAAGGCAAGGGCCGCTAGCCCGGTGCTCTTGTCGCCGAACCTTGCGCCGATCGCACCGCCCGGCAGCGCCAGCACGATGCCCGGCGTGAAGTAGAGGCCGATCAGGAGGCCGATGTCGGCAAGGCCGATGCCAAAGGTCTGTTCCAGCAGCGGGGCGACCGCAGCCACGCTCTGGAACTGGAACGCCATGGTGAGGCGCACCGTGAACAGGATCGCAAGAATGCCCCAGCGATTGCGCAACGTCTCACCCCCTTGAGACTTTTGCAGTCAGCGTGGGCCGGCGAGAGAGGCGTGTCAACGGACAGGATGCCCCTCGAGCCAAGGCGGTCTATGCCTTTTGCGCCGTGCACCGATAAAGGACGAGCAGCAGCGCCAGCAGGACGGCGGCCGACAGGGCGAGTGACCAGTGAATGCCGATCGCCGCGCCGACGAGGCCGACGGTGATGCCGCTAAAAGCCCGCATCCCCAGGCCTGCCATGTTGAACAGGCCCACGACGCGGCCGCGGATGTCGGCCGGCGCATTCAATTGCACCAGTGCCTGCGCCATGGTGTTGAACGACAGCTCGAAGAACCCTGCGGCAAACAGCAGCACGATCGCCAGCGGATAGATCCGCACGGACGCGAAGGCGAGCAGGGAGATGCTCCACAGCATGGCCAGCGTGATCGCGGTCCGCGGCGTGCCCTTGAGCCGACCCCACGATTCCAGCGCGATGCCGGCGAGCAGCGCGCCAGCGGCGTCGGCCGCCAGAAGCACACTGTAGGACACACCGGGATCGCCATGGCCGAGATCGCCGGCAAAACCTGGCATCTGCGCGTGGTAGGCGTTGCCGATCATGAAGGAGGTGAGCCCGGCCAGCCACGTCATCGCAGTCAGCACCGGCTGCGTTCCGATGGAGCGGATCGTGAGCACGATGTCGGTCAAGCCGCGGACGGCGAAGCGTCGCGCGGCCACGCTTGTGTCCCGCGCCGGCGCCCAGAACAGCCAGAGCAGCATGGGCAGATAGAACAACGTGTTGAAGATGATGCCGTGCGAGGTGCCGAGCGTCAGCATGATGACGCCGCCGACGGCAGGTCCGACCAGGATGCCGAGATAGCGCGCCATCGCATTCAGGCGCACCGCGCTCGGCAGATCGGCAGGTCCAACGAGATCGTAGAGCAGGAGCTGGTTGGGCGTTTGCCACAGGACGCCCGCGCATCCATGGATGACCAGCAGCAGCATCGCGTGCCACATCTGGATCGTATCGGTGATGAAGAAGATGCCCCATCCGGTCGAGGCAACGATGAACAGCAGCATGCCGCACTGGATGATGCGGCGCGGATCAAAGCGGTCGGCGAGGCTGCCGACGGCGACGGAAAACAGCAGGAACGGCAACCAGTGCGACAGCACCGCAAAGCCCGCCAGCGCGGGCGAGTGGAATTTCTGGAACACCACCCAATAGCTGATCACGTGTTCGATATTGTCTGCCATCATGGCCAGCACGTAGGCCACGAACTGCGCACGATAGGGGCGCGACTGCATCGCTGCGAACGAGCTCGGTGCAGCCGCCGGTTTCGTCGAGATGTGAATGTTCAATCGATGACCTGGGTAAGAGCGTGGCGAGAGTTAGGTTCTGGCGTCTTCGTCGGGCGGCCCTGCAGCAGTTACGGCCGCGGTTGGCAGGAGGCCGAACCTCACATAGGCTCTACCGCAGCCTGCGACATTCAACACAAGACGGGCAGTGAGGAAATAGCCATGGAGTCAATCCGCGTATGCACCCATGCGGGGCCGGGCGCCGAACCCGTGATCCGCACCGTACCGTGGCCGAAGGTTGGGAAGAAGGCGGCGCTGATCAAGGTCGGCGCCTGCGGCGTCTGCGGCACCGACCTGCACATTCTCAGGGGGCATTGGCCAAAACCGTTGCCCTGGCCATTCACGCTCGGACACGAGCTCGGTGGCGTCATCGTCGAATGCGGCGACGAGTTCACCGAAGATTTCATGAGCAAGCCGCTTCACGTCGGATCGAAGGTGATGATCCCGCCGTTGATGCCCTGCGGCCGTTGCTACTACTGCATCCATTATCCGGCGACGGCCAACAAATGCCTGACGCCGGTCTATTACGGCCGCTATCTCGGCTTCGACAAGGCACCGCATCTATGGGGCGGCTGGGCCGAGTATGTCTATGTCGATCTCGACATGCTGCCGGGCACCAAGATCTACAAGCTGCCCGACGACATGTCGCTGCGGCTGGGCGCGCTATCCGAGCCGCTAACGTCCTGCATCCGCGCCTTCAACCGCGCAAGCCGCGCCGGTGGCTTTACCTGGGGCGACACGGTCGTGATCCAGGGCTCCGGTCCGATCGGCATTCTGGCGGTCGCGGCTGCGCGGGAGATGGGTGCGGGGCGCGTGATCTGCGTCGGGGCGCCGGAAGAGCCACGATTAAAACTCGCGCGCGTGTTCGGCGCGGAGGCGACGGTGAACATCGAGGAGCTGAAGACGCCGCAGGATCGCATCAAGGCCGTGCGCGACATCGTCGGCGGTTTCGGCGCCGATCTCGTGATGGACTGCTCGGGCCATCCCTCAGCCGGTCCCGAGGGCGTCGAGATGCTGCGAGACGGCGGCACCTATGTCGAGATGGGTCAGTTCACAGACGCCGGATCGATCGAGACCTCCTGGCATCGCATCTGCACCAAGGACCTCAACGTGCTGGGCTCCTGGGGCTTTACCGGCAACGATCTGCCGCTCGGCGTCGACATGCTCTATCGCACGGCGGGCAAATATCCATGGCTGAAGATGCAGACGATCTATCCGTTCACGGAACAGGGCGTCGCGCAGGCGGTGGCGGACGCGATGGCGATGAAGACGGTGAAGTCGACCATCGTGCCATGGCCGGAATTGGTGGGGTGATCTCTTGTTTTCTTCTGCCTTGCATGGGGAGAAGGAAGAAACGATCGCCTCGGTCAACTTCGATGCCCAAAAAGTTCCATCAGGAATTCGCGAGATATCCACGCTGAGGTGAAACTTAGGCCCAAGTTCCGGCTTTCACTTCGCGGGAGAATGACCGTGAAGCGAATCCTGGAACCTGTCACCTATATTCTGGCCATCGTCTACTTTCTGGTGGACGCGGCCTTCATGGCCGTGGCGCGGCCCATATC
>NZ_JBANBK010000092.1:0-31396 GCF_053572325.1 Bradyrhizobium sp. UFLA05-112
GGGCGCTCCATCGCTTTGTTGCCGCGACGATGGTGCCATGGCCTCGCCGCTCGGCCCATAGCATCTAAACCGCTCGCGCGGTAGAACGCCGCGGCTGGCGACACGGCGAAGCAATAGGCGACAGTTCATCGTGACGAGCGGTTGCAATTAGCCCGTCGGCGATGGTCGGGTCATCGAGGACCTGCTGATCTGGAAGTTCGTGGCGGAGTACCCCCATGCACAAGAGCCAGTTCGAACCCGGCATTCTCGACCGTGATTGTGTGCACCATCGCGCTCGTTGGACCCAGTTCAGGAATCTCAACGCAAGCAGAGTTAAATGCCGTGACGCTCTTGACGAGCAACTCAAAACAGTTTCGCCTCAGCAACTCCCGAGGCTTTCCCGATCGATAGAGATCAGTTTGCCTCATGAAATTCGAATGTCGAGTAACTCACGTCTAGATTGTGTGGTGTGGTATTTTTACTACGGCCAAGTCTTTGAAAGTACAGGTGCCGCCAAACATTAAATCCCCATAGACGACCCTATTGATCGTCTGAAGGTTGTTTGACACGACTTAGCTCGATCACGCGGCATTCTACGTCCCCCCAGCGCGGTTTCCTCCTTTGGAGGCTTTCGGACGCCGGCCGCCGAATACGCGGCGCTGTCCATCAAGCGGCCGGCATCCGAAACCCTTCACAAAGACGGCCCTTCCCGCTACGTCGCAGCTTGCCCCTCAGCTGTCCTTTCTCCGTGAAGCCTGAAGGTCTGCTTTTCGGGGACGGAGCCGACCAATCCATTGGCCGGTTAAGGTGATGCCGGTCGCTGGGTGGGATCCGGCCACGGAGAAGGGCCTGCTGTCTCAGTCTCCGCCGTTTCCAGCAGGATCACGCGTGGTACCGGTTTGAGGCCCGCCGAAATGCTCTTGGCCAGCTCCGCTGCGCTGGTCTTGACGGCAGGTTGGAGGAAATCATCCAGTCGCTGAAGGTTGGCATCTTGCCGCCCGAGCTCTTTCGCAACCGTGTAGTAAGCGTAGGCCTTGGTGTAGTCTCGCGCTGTCCCGGCACCGTCGTGATAGGCCCGAGCAAGCCAATAATGGCAATAGGCATTTCTGAAAGACGCGCAAAGCTGGAGCAATTCAAACGAGCGCTTGGTGTCGAACCACGGCGCCTCCCGCGCGTATCTGTAGACATAAGCGAGCTCCCCGAGAGCGTAGACCGAGTGCCCTTGCTTATAGGACCGCTCGAACCACTTGATCGATTCCGGCAAATCCTCGCCTTCCCGATAGCCATATCGGTCTCTGAACCACCGCGCGAGCGTGAGCTGTGCACCTTCAAACCCCGCATCCGCCGCGCGTCGCAAATAGTCGATCGCCTTCGCGGTGTCGCGGGTAAGCCCGCCCCGCCCGGTATTGATGCAGTATGCGAATTGCGTCATGGCGATGAGCTCGCCACTGTCCGCCGCTCTGCGCAGGAGGTCGACTGCCTTGACGGTATCGTACGTGCCGCCAAATTCGCCGCTGACGTATCCGGCAGCAGCAAGCCGCATCGCGTACGGCTCGCCAGCCGCCACCGCGTCATCGATCAACTTCCGTCCCGCCGTCTCATCCTTCGGCAAGCCGCCCGCGCCCGAGAAGAGTATGCGCCCGAGCACGCTGCCGGCCTGACGATGTCCCCCGGCAGCGGCCTCGCGCAGCAACGCTTCCGCGTCGCGCGTCTGGTCGGTCGAATTTGGTACCAGCAGGGCGAGCGCCGTGACGAACTGAACGTTCGGGTCGCTTGCGGTCGCCGATCTCAGGATATCGATCGCCTTCGTCCAATCATAGCGATAATAGGCGCCGAGCGCTGCCGTGAGCTTCGGCTGGTCGTCTGCAGCAGAGTTTCGAAAGGTCGACCGGTCGACGTTGACCGTGATCTGATTGGCGATGCTGGGTCTACTGACCTCATCGTCCCAGAAAAACGCGGCGCGCCGCGTTGCTGCGCAGCCCGGGGTCGACGCGTTGCTGCAATCGGCAGGCTTGGCCCAGTTGCCCAGCGGAATTGCCGCTTCGGGACCCATTAGACCCACGAGAAGCCAGCTCGCGAAAAGAACTGCTGTCACTTGCGGCCAGACAAGCCACGCGCGACGGTACCAGGGATCGTACTGCCAGAAGGCGACATGCAGGGCCGCTGCCCGGCCAATCGCTGTCATCTGATTTTTCCGTGCTAGTTCCATCCCGGGGCCATTGCTTCGTTTACGGCTATGCCACGTCCTGATTGACCAGCTCAACGGCGAGGAACTTGAGCGCATCGGCGATGGGAATGAAGAAATTGATGCTCACGCTCACCCCCGAGATGGTTAGTCCGGCAACGCTTGCAGCGACGACATTGCCGAACCGGTCCACCAACGGTCCCCCACTGTTGCCGGGATGAATGGCAACGTCGCTTTGCATGAGCGAAAGATCGTTTTCGGTGCGATAGGCGCTGACGATGCCTTTGGTTATGGTCGTCGAATATTTCTCATCGCGCGGCGTCCCGACCGCATAAACCTCGGAGGCGACCTCAGGAAGGTCAAGCTGCAGCGGCAGCGCGGTCATTCCCGATTCATTTACTTTGACCAGGGCGATGTCCCTCGTCTTGTTCGTTCGCACCACTTCGCCGGGCAGCTGACGGCCGGTTGTAAGCTTGACCGTCACGAATTTGTTCTCGGTTACCACGTGGTGGTTGGTCAGCAGATATCCATCCTTGGAGATGAAAAAGCCGCTACCGTGAGCCCCGTCAATCTTGACCGTGACAACGGCGGCCTGCAGAGCGGATGTGCCCTCCGACAGTGGGGTGACCGAGCGGGAGAGCGCGGGAATCTTGACGAGGTTATCGCTGATCTTCTCCGGCACGGTCTCGCGATATCCGGAAATCTGGATGGCTGCCTCAATGTCCGCCATGGCGAGCTGACGCACGTCCTCCGAGGGGTCGTGCGCAATGCGCGTGGCCTGGGCCTCACGCGCGCGCTCAAGCAGCGTTCGCATCTCGCGCGCTTGCCCCCAGGACTTGTTGCGCATGCCCGCCTTCAGCCACGGACCAAGGCTGGACTCGAGATCATCCGGCAATACGAAGTTTTGTCGTTTGGCCATCACCCGTAGAATCGCGACGAGCTCGTTTGCGGCATAGGGCGGAAACTCGATCGTCTTGGTAAAGCGGCTGGAGAGGCCCGGATTGCTATTGATGAAGCGCTGCATCTCATTCGGATAACCCGCGACGATGACGACGATGCGGTCGCGATTGTCCTCCATGAATTTGAGCAACGTATCGATTGCCTCCTGGCCGAAATCGTTGCCCGGTCGCGCGAGCGAATACGCTTCATCGATGAACAGGATGCCATCGAGCGCTTCCCTGCATTTGTCGAGCGTCTTGGCAGCGGTTTGACCAATGTAGCCCGCGACGAGACCCGCGCGGTCAGTCTCGACCAGATGACCTTTTCGCAGCACGTTGAGTGAGCGATAGATCTCGCCGAGCGCGCGCGCGACCTCGGTCTTCCCCACTCCGGGCGGGCCGGTAAATACCATGTGCCGGCTAATGGGCGCGACGACCAGCCCCTGCTCGCGGCGCAAGCGCTCGACTTCAAGCGCCGACATGAGCCTGTTCACCTCCTCCTTGACCGACTCCAGCCCGACCATCTGTTCGAGGCGGTCCAGCGCCTGATCAAGGGTACGTTCGGGGTGGATCGTGGCCGCAACCTTCAGCCTGCGCCCGGTGCGTGGCGCCAGATGGTCAGGCGCAGAAGAAGGCACCAACGCGTGTTCAACGACGATCGGAGCCGGAGTTGGCATGGCCGGCATGGGCGGAGGTGCCGGCGGCGGGACGTGCATTCGGACCAAAGGCACGCCTACGCTTTCGAAGTCGACCATTTCGACCTTGCTTATGTCGGCGGTCGGATCGGCGGCCACGCGCAAGGACTGGGCTTCACACGCCCTATCGATAAGGTTGCGCATCTCGCGAGCGTTGCCCCAGCCCTCGCTTCTCCACTGGGTCTCGATCCAGGGGACAAGGCTTTGCTCGAGTACGTCGGGCAACTCCACGTGTAGTCGCCTGGCCATCAATCGCAGGATCGCAGCAAGCTCTTTCGGCTCATAGGCCGGGAATTCGATGGTCCTGTTGAAGCGGCTCGCCAGGCCCGGATTGGTGGCGATGAAACGACGCATTTCATTGGGGTATCCGGCGGCGATCACCATGATGCGATCGCGGTTGTCCTCCATGAACTTGATCAACGTTGCGATCGCCTCGTGGCCGAAATCCTTGCCTTCGCCGGCGAGCGAGTAGGCTTCGTCGACGAAGAGGATGCCGTCGAGTGCCTCCTTGCACTTGTCCAGCGTCTTCATGGCCGTCTGCCCGATATAACCTGCGACCAGATCGGCGCGCTGCACCTCCACCACATGTCCTTTGCGCAGCACTTTGAGCGAGCGATAAATCTCCCCCAGGGCGCGCGCGATCTCGGTCTTGCCGACGCCGGGCGGCCCGGTGAACACCATGTGCCGGCTCACCTTCGCCACAGGTAACCCCTGTTCACGGCGCTTGCGCTCGACCTCGATGCCGGCCAGCAGCTTGTTGACCTCCTCCTTGACGGAGCTGAGGCCTATCATCTGATCGAGTTCGTCGAGCACCTCGTCGGCGCTGCGGACGGTTAGGGCCGGAGAATCCACGTTCAGCCGACGCCCGGGCGTATAGCCCTCCCCGACGGGGACCAATCCGAATCCGGTGGGGTCGGTGCCGAGCCGCATCGCCACGTAGGTCAGCGCGAACCCGGCCACCATGATCAGAAGCACGGCACCGATCGTGAGTGAGTTCGCCCATGTCAATGCGCTGAACGGACCGGATCTCGGATTGAGAATCCACTGGGTGCCGACCGCGGCCACCATCATGGCGATACACATGCCGACCATCGGATGGTTGCGGAAGAAGTTTTTCATTGTCGGCAATTCCCGATCACGGTGTCGAGTTCACCCATCTTGGGCATTTATGGGCACGGGTTGCGAACCTGCCACCTCACGTTAACGGAATAAGTGCCGTTGACGTCGTGAACACCCCCGGGCCTCAGGTAGAACCCCACCTGGTCCGCCTCGCCAACCAAGGTAAGAACACCACGGCCCGCGGGATAAGGCGCGGGATAGGGAATGGCGATGCGCTGAGGTGTAGTGGTGAGCTTGATCGGCGGCGACAGATATTGTCCCGAACGGACACGCACCATGCCACCATGCCCACTCGGTCGTTGCGTCAACGTCACCCATGCCAGCGGCACCTTGCAGTTCTTCGCGTCATCCACCGCGGCTTTCGTTGTTCCCGGATCGAGGGTGGGAAGGGCTGCATTGATGTCGGCTGGTACAAGCACTTCCAGAGTGGATTCCTCACCAATGGCAGCCGGCTTGTCGCGAGTGAGGCTGGGCAATACCACGACGGCGGCTATTCCGGCGGTCACGAGCGCGCCAGCAATTCCAATCAGTGCGCCCCGAGAGGAACCAGGCTTCCTGCCACGAGGCGGCTCCTGACGTGGAGCCCGGTCTTGCCCGCTGGGCGCGCCCTCGGAACCCTCATGTTGTGCATCTGGCTCACTCATATTTCGGGCGTTCGTTCATTGCCGGGGCCAAGAGATTATGGTCGACGGCTGACGTGACGACAACCCTGATTCGGGGAGGCGCATACTGAACCACGTCACGTGCGCTTTCGTGCCAGTTTTCGTTCCTGACAGAGAGAAGCTCGTGGTTAAGCTTTTGTCACAAAGCTACGGCGCGAAACGTGCGTTAGGTCACGCATCCGTTTCGGGGGCTGCTTCCCCTCTTGTCATCAGGCGATGATATTCGAGCCGCCGCGACTCAGAGCGGCGATGACGCTCGCGGGTCTAGCGCAAGGACGATAGGGATGGTCGAAACCCGCAGCCCTAGAAAGTCGCGCGCAGTCCGGCATAGAACGCCCGCGGCCTTGCCGGGCTCAGCGAGCGCGGGTCGGTGAAGTTGGCGCCGCCGTTGGTGAAGTTGGGCACCGCGGTGGTATCGAAGAAAGTGCCATAGGTCGCGTAGCGATTGTCGAAGATGTTGTCGATCTTGCCGTAGACCTGGATGTTCCTGGTGACCTGATAGGACGTGTGCAGGTTGAACACGGCGTAGGACGGCAGCTTCGAGGCCTGGTTGGATTCATCGCCGACCAGATACTGGCTCGACACGAAAAGCGCATCGCCGCCGACCTTCCAGGCGTCGGTGACTGCATAATCGATACCGACCTTGACGCGGTGACGCGGCACGGCCGGGATCTGGTTGCCGGGAACGACCTGGATGGTTTCGGTGGCCGGATCGGCAAACGGGCTGTTGGACGAAAGCGTGAGCGCATCGAGGAAGCGCGCGTCGACGAAGGCGTAGCTCGCATGGAACTGGAGCGCTGCCGATTTGAGGTTGACCTCAGCCTCGAGCCCTTGCCGGCGCGTCGCGCCAACGTTCTGGAAGAAGCCAAAGCCCTGCCGTCCCGCCACCGGCAGGCCCATGATGTCGTCATAATTCGTGGCTCGGAAACCGCCGATCTTCCAGCCGAGCGTGCCGATGTTCAATTCCTTCGTGCCGCGGAGGCCCGCTTCGATCGTCTTCGACACGACCTGCTTGAGGGGCGGGTCGGAGACCAGGAAGGACGCGATAAGGCATGGGTTGTTCGGGTCGGCGCAGCCGAGCTCGAGCGGCGTCGGCACGCGGTTGGCCTCCGAATAGCCAGCATAGGCGGTGAGCTCCGACGTGATCTTGTAGGTGCCGCCGATGATCGGATTGAAGCGATCGTAGGTGTGATCGCCGTTGAGATCGATACCGAGCTGGTCCTCCAGCGTGACACGAGCGTGGTTGAAGCGACCGCCACCGGTGATCGCGAAGGCATCCGTCACGTTGAAGGTGTCGAGCGCGTAGAGGCCGGTGTACTGATTGACTGATCGCAGCGACACCGGGCCCATCTCACCGGTGTCGGGCGTGCCCGATTTCCCTAAGAAAATTCCGCTGCCGGCGACGACATAGTCCGTGCCGATGGTCCCGAGCTCGGCCGTGGCGTTGAAGCGCGTGACGCTGGCATCGAAGCCTGCGCCGACCACGAAGCGGTTCTCGTGATCGAACAGCCTGTCGGTGTTGGTCGCCTGCCCGGACACGCCGAATGTAGTCGATCGCGTCGTCGTCCGGTCGATCTCGCCGAGCAGAGTTCCGGGCGCGAAGGGGTTGGTGAGTTGGGCGCCGTTCAAGCCGTTGGCCGGCGTCGTGTCATCGCCAAAGCAGAGCAAGCCGGCAGCGGCGCATTCCTGCACGCTGGTGGGATTGCCGTCGACCACCCGCTGCTCGAACACCCGCGCATGCGCGGTGCCCTCGAAGGTCCAGGTCGGCGTCGCCTCGACCTTGCCGGTCAGGTTGACGTAGCCGACGCGGTTGTTGGTAGTCTGCGGGGTCGTGTAGGTCGCGCCCCAATATTGCTGGAGCAGCTCGGCGGGAACGGTGGCGGATGCGCCAAAATTGTTGTTGGCGACGCCCATATTGACGTGAAATTCGCTGTCCCCGCCCTTGTAGCCGACATCGCCGTAGAAACGGCGCACGTCCGATTGCGAAAAGTTGCGGAAGCCGTTGTCGTGCAGACCTTCGAGCGCGGCGTAGACGGCATAGTTGGTGTCGACCTGCTTGCCCCATTGCGCCGAGCTCTGGATGCGGCCGAACGAGCCACCCATGGTGTCGATCTCGGCGCCCTGGTAGGTAAAGCCGTCCTTCATTTGCAGGTTGACCGCGCCGCCGAGTGCATTGAGGCCGAAGGCGGGATTGTTGGTCACCACGGTGACCGAGCGGATCGCGGCGGTCGGGATCAGGTCCCAGTTGACGCTGTCGGCAAAGGCTTCGTTGATGCGAACGCCGTTCTGGTAGACGGCAAGCCCCTGCGGCGTGCCGACGATGGGCGAGGCGACGAAGCCGCGAAACTCGACATTGGGCTGGAATGGATTGCCGCTCACCTCGGAGATGTTCACGCCAGCCACGTTGTCGCGCAGCGCGTCGGTGACGTTCAGCGAGCCGGTACGCTTGATCTGGTTGGCATCGATGGCGTTGATGCTGGAGGGAACCTTGTCGACGTCGAGGCCCTTCGCGTTGCCCGGGGCGGTCGGATAGACGTAGATGCGGCTGCGGGGACGGCTCGCCACGCGCGTTGCGGGGCGCGAGGGGGCGCGGCGGGCACTCGGCTCCGGAGCGACCACCTCGACCGGCGGCAGGTTCTGGACATTGGTGTCCTCATCCTGCGCCGCTATGCCGGCGTCAGTCCACAGCACCAGCCCCGTCGACATCGACGCGATCAACAGCCTTCGCACGCCCATCCCCTGCCTTCCCATTCCCAAGCGTCGGCTGTTTTGAACGTCGCCGATTGCGGGAGTGAAGTGTAGTCGACGGCGAGTAACGCGCCAGCTACAAAAGGTCGGGCGCCATCGGCACCATATTTCCCGACAGAATCGGGAATTATTCCCGATCCTCAACCTGCCGCCGTCGGGATCAGCGCCTCCACCGTCACGCCACCCTCGCTGGATGCGACGTTGAGCGTTCCACCGAGCGCGAGAATCCGCTCGCGCATGCCGACGAGACCGAAGCCGAGCTTCTGGCCCTCCTCCATGCCGTGGCCGTTATCAGAGACCCGCACGCGCGCGCAGCCACGCCCCTCGCGCGCACCGCCCGGCTGCTCGGCCGGCTCGATCGTGACGTTCACCGCGGTTGCGCGAGCGTGACGGAACACGTTGGTCAGCGCCTCCTGCACGATCCGGTAGATGGTGAGATCGGCGGTCTCGCCGGTGACCCCAAGTGCCGGCGAGATCGTGGTTTCGATCCTCACGTCGGGATGCGACTCCCGCCATAGCCGCGACAGCGCTTCAAGCGCCTGCCGCAGGCCGAGCTCGGCAAGGCCGACCGGCCGCAGGCGCTCGAGGACGCGGCGGTTGAACTGCTGGAGCGCGTTGACCTGCTCCAGGATCGCGCTGCCATGCTTGCGGACGGCATCGGCGCTCAGCTCACGCGCCTCAGAGAGCTTTGCCAGCGCGCTCGCATGCGCGCGCAGCGAAAATAGATAGGGCCCAAACTCGTCGTGCAGCTCGCGCGCGATCTCCTTGCGCTCCCTGTCCTGGAGCGACACCGCGCGCTCGGCAAGGCGGCGCTTCTCCTCGACCGCCTCCCCCAGCGTTGCCGCGAGGTGGTTGAGCCGGGTGCAGATCGCAGCCAGCTCCGGCGCTCCCCCGGGCGCGACACGCGCATCATAGCGGCCGGCTTCCAGCGCGATCATGGCCTGCGAGAGGGATTCGAGCGGCCTTAGTGCGCGGCCGACCACCGTCATGATCGCCAGGAACAACGCCAGCGCGATCGCCGAGCCGATCTCGAGCTGCGTCAAGATGCCGTCCCAGATCTCGGCGATCTCGTCATTGGGATGCGAGGTGATCACCAGCGAGCCCGGATTGCCGTGGATCGAGACGGGAACGCTGACCGCGGTCTGCTCGGGATGAACCAGGCTGACGAACCAGGCCGGCGGCGCGCGCGCGTCATCATCGTCCTCACCCGTACGCGGCGGCGTCAGCGCGTTGCCGTTGGCATCGCGCAGGGCGATGCTGATGTGGCGCTGCCGGTTGAGGTCGTGCGCGATCTGGTTCAGCTTGGCGTCGGGATCCGGCGCCTCCTTCAACTCGGCGACGATCATCTCGATGAACTCGCGCGCCAGCCGGATCACGCTCTGGTCCTCTGCCTGGACGCGCGGCCCCGCCTCCGCAACCTGCCGCGCGATGTTGACGCCAAGCCCCAAAGCCAACACGAGCGCCAGCAGGAGATTGATGCGCCCGCGCAAGGATAACTTTTGCCACATTGCTTCCGCCCCCTGCCCGCGAAGTTCGTTCATCGGGAGCGTTGACATGACCAAAGCGCC
Source organism: Bradyrhizobium sp. UFLA05-112 (assembly GCF_053572325.1). Taxonomy (NCBI): domain Bacteria; kingdom Pseudomonadati; phylum Pseudomonadota; class Alphaproteobacteria; order Hyphomicrobiales; family Nitrobacteraceae; genus Bradyrhizobium; species Bradyrhizobium sp. UFLA05-112. The sequence goes on from NZ_JBANBK010000092.1 coordinate 9,895, forward strand.
CGATATCTAATCCGGACCGTACAGCAATCTCGGCCGGGTTGCATGGTCCGACGCGGAACGTTCATTGCGAGCGACCTTTGGGCTCATGCGACGCAAAACGAGAGGCGCGAGTGGCTGTAGCGGGGAACGCCTATGCGCATTCTGATCGTTGACGATCATCCTATCGTCGCCTCCGGCTGCCGTGCGGTGCTGGCCGACGAAGGCGAGATCGATATTCTGGAAGCCGCCGACGCCGAAAGCGGCGAGTGCGTGTTCATCGTCGAGCGCCCCGACATCTGCGTGATCGACATCAACCTGCCGACCGTCTCCGGCTTCGAGCTCGCGCGGCGCATCCTCGATCGCGCGCCCGATGCCGGCATCATCATGTTCAGCATGAACGACGATCCCGCCTTCGCCGCGCGCGCCATCGAGTGCGGCGCGAAAGGCTACGTCTCCAAGACCGGCGACCCCAACGATCTCGTCGAGGCGATCCGCGCCGTCGGCAAGGGCGAAACCTATTTGCCGAGCGCGATCGCCCGCAGCATTGCCTTCGCCGGACCTCAGCTCGCGCAAAATCCGCTTTCGAAATTGAACGCGCGCGAGATGGAAATCCTGCGGCTGCTCAGCGCCGGCAAGAGCCTTTCGGAGATCGCCTGGCTGGTGCAATCCTCCTACAAAACGGTCGCCAACACTTCCTCGATCATGCGCCAGAAGCTCGGGGTGAAGACCTCGGTCGAGCTGGTGCGGCTGGCGATCGACAGCGGCGTCGCCTGACGAAGCGCGCCTTCGCAAAATTTCGGTCACATATGCGTTGCAATCTTGATGTGGTGAGACGCCACGGAGTTTTTCGGCATGACGATCCAGACTGTTTCGACCAACAAATCCTACGGCGGCGTGCAGGGCGTGTATCGCCATGCGAGCAGCGCGACCAAGACCGACATGACCTTCTCGGTCTATGTGCCGCCGCATCAGGACGGCGCAAAGCTGCCGGTGGTCTGGTATCTGTCCGGCCTCACCTGCACGCATGCCAACGTCACCGAGAAAGGCGAGTTCCGCCGCGCTTGCGCCGAGCTTGGATTGATCTTCGTTGCGCCCGACACCAGCCCGCGCGGCGCTGATGTGCCTGGCGATCCCAACAACGCCTATGACTTCGGTCTCGGCGCCGGCTTCTATGTCGATGCGACCGAGGAGCCATTCGCGCGCAACTATCATATGTGGAGCTACGTCACCGACGAATTGCCGCGGTTCGTCGCGGAGAAGTTTCCAGTGGATGCCAAGCGCCAGTCGGTGATGGGTCACTCGATGGGCGGCCACGGTGCGCTGACGGTCGCGCTGCGCAATCCGCATCGCTATCGCGCCGCCAGCGCCTTTGCGCCGATCGTCGCACCCTCGCAAGTACCCTGGGGCACCAAGGCGCTGACCGGCTATCTCGGTCCCAACAAGGATACCTGGCGCGCACACGACACCGTCGCGCTGATCGAGGACGGCGCGAAATATTCGGGCTTTCTGGTCGACTATGGCGATGCCGATAATTTCCTGACCGAGCAGCTTCGGCCGGAGCTGCTGCAAGCCGCGTGCACCAAAGCGAACATCCCGCTGACGCTGCGGCGGCAACCGGGCTACGACCACAGCTACTACTTCATCTCGACCTTCATGAGCGACCATCTGCACTGGCACGCGGCAAGATTGACGGCGTGAGCTCAACTTCTCCTCAGCCTCTCCCCGTTCCAGGCAGAGCTCTCGCATTTGATGTGAAAGCTTGAGGCGCTGGGGCTTCCACATCGTCATGGCCGGGCTTGTCCCGGCCGTCCACGCCTTACCTGCAGCACAAAGAACGTGGATGCCGCGGACAAGCCCGGGCATGACGACCTCGTCGATGCTCATATGCGATTCCCCTGCCGCAAGCGGGGAGAGGCGAAGAAACCGCTACTCCGGCTTGCCGTAGTTCGGCGCGAGCAGGCGGTTGCGGATCAGGTAGCTCATGGCGCGGGACCAGGATTCGTCGGTGTTGCCGCGCATGTCGGCGCTGGCCGCCGTCACGAGATTTCCGGTGTGCACGTCGCGCACGTAAATGTTGAGGTTGAGGATCAGGTTCGAGACCTTCTGCACCACGCCAGTGATTTCGAGATCGGCCCCCAACTGCCCCGCCAGCTTGACGTCGCAACCGCCGCAGGACTGGAGGTTGCTATGCCGCGCCGCGTCACTCACCGGCGCGATGTCCACGACCTGGAACTTGCCGGACTGTGCCAGTTCCTTGCGCAACTGATCGCCGATGCGCAGCATGCGCTCGTTCTCTGGCTTCGATCCGTAGAACTCCCCGGGCAGGCTTGTGTCGATCAATTCAAAATCAAACACCGCAAGCTTCGGCGAATCGGCGAACGCGGACGTACCAGTCGACACAAATAAGGCGGCCGCCAATAGCGCTCGCATGATCGTGACCTGCTCCTTCTCATCGCGACGACGAAATGCGGGGTTGCAAGCTAAGCCAAATCGGTCATGTTTCAAGGTGGGAAATGCCTCCACCGATATCTAAGCCGGGGAGGACGACAAGGAGGAAACATGATCCGATGGTTGGTCGGCCTGATCGGCGCCAGTCTTTTTGGCGTTGGTCTTGCGGCAACGCAGGCGCTCGCGGCCGAGCCTACCGAAATCGGGATCGGCTATCTCGGCGTCGCCGGCACCAAATCGACCCTGTCGCTGGTCGAGCAGCCCGCGGAGAATGACGGTGTCGCCGGCGCGCGGCTTGCGATCGAGGACAACAATACCACCGGAAAATTTCTCAACCAGCGCTTCAAGCTCGAGGAGCATCGCCTGAAGGAAGGCGAGGATCCGGTCCAGGCCGCGGCCGCGCTCGCCGAGCACAACGGTTTCATCATCGCCGACCTGCCGGCGGACGCGCTACTGAAAGTCGCCGACGGCGTGCGCGATCGCGGCACGCTGCTGTTCAACGCCGGCGCGATCGACGAGCGGCTGCGCGAGGCCGATTGCCGCGCCAATGTCATCCATGTGGCGCCGACACGCGCGATGCTGGCGGATGCGCTCGGGCAATATCTGGTGTGGAAGCGGTGGTCGCGCTGGCTGCTCGTGGTCGGCTCGCATGATGAGGACAAGCTCTATGCCGATGCGCTGCGCCGCGCCGCGACGCGCTTCGGCGCCAAGATCGTGCAGGAGCGTACCTTCGAGGACACCGGCGGTGCGCGCCGCACCGATAGCGGCGTGACGCTGATCCAGCGCCAGATGCCCGTATTCACGCAGCAGGCTCCGGCCTACGATGTGCTGGTCGCGGCCGACGAGAGCGAGGTGTTCGGCGCCTACCTGCCTTATCGTACTTGGGACCCCCGTCCGGTCGCAGGCTCCGCCGGCCTCGTGCCGAGAAGCTGGGACGCGGCGCAGGACCAATGGGGCGCCACACAGATGCAGAACCGTTTCATGAAGCTGAACATGCGCCGCATGACGGCGCTGGACATGCAGGCCTGGACCGCGGCGCGCATGATCGGCGAAGCGACCTCGCGCACCAATTCCGGTGACGTCAAGAAAGTCACCGATTTCATCAAGGGGCCGGATTTTTCCGTTGCCGCCTTCAAGGGAACGCGGCTGACCCTGCGCGACTGGAATTTGCAGCTCCGCCAGCCCATCCTCCTGGTCGACGGCCGCATGGTGGTGTCGGTATCGCCGCAGGAAGGCTTTTTGCACCAGGTCTCCGAGCTCGATACGCTCGGCTATGATCGCCCGGAGAGCAAATGCAAGTTGAAGTGAGGACGACGACGATGCGCATGTGGGGTGTTGGCCTGCTCTCTGGACTGGTGCTCGCGGCCGCGCCCGCCCATGCGTTCATCGCCTATATCTCCAACGAGAAGAGCAACACCGTCAGCGTGATCGACACCGAGAGCTGGACGGTGACCAAGACCATCAAGGTCGGCCAGCGCCCGCGCGGCATCGAGTTCACGCGCGACGGGAAATTCGTGATGGTCGCGGTCGGCGACGACGACACCATCCAGGTGATCGACGCCAAGACGCAAGGGATCGTCGACACCCTGCCCTCCGGCCCCGACCCCGAACTGTTCACCCAGGATGCGAGCGGCAAGGTGCTCTACGTCGCGAACGAGAACGACAATACCGTGACCGTGATCGATCTGGAGAAACGCGCGCGGATCGGCGACATCCAGGTCGGCGTCGAGCCCGAGGGCATGACGATCAGCCCCGACGGCAAGACGCTGATCAACACGTCCGAAACGACCAACATGGCGCATTTCATCGACACGGATTCGCGCCAGATCGTCGGCAACGTGCTGGTCGACGCGCGCCCGCGCTTTGCCGAGTTCAAGCACGACAGCTCGGAGCTCTGGGTCTCCTCGGAGATCGGCGGCACCGTCTCGATCATCGATCCGAAAAAGCGCGAGGTGATCGGCAAGGTTACGTTCGAGATCCCTGGTTTGCGGCGCGAGGCGATCCAGCCGGTCGGAATCGGCATCACCAAGGACGACAAGACCGCATTCATTGCACTGGGACCGGCGAACCGCATCGCCGTTGTCGACACCGCCACGCGCAAGGTGACGAAGTACCTACTGGTCGGGCAGCGGGTCTGGCACATGGCGTTCACGCCGGATGAAAAATATCTCCTCACCACCAACGGCGTGTCCAACGACGTGTCGGTGATCGACGTCGCCGCGCAAAAGGTGATCAAGACCATTCAGGTTGGCGAATTGCCCTGGGGCATTACGATCGCGCCATGACGACACCTGCACCTATCGTCGCCTCGACCGAAAGCGCGCCGCGACCCGCCCCGGCCGCGGTGCCGGCACTCTCGATCGACGGTATCAGCCATGCCTATGGGGCGCGCCGTGCGCTGATCGACGTCTCCTTCACGGTTGCGCCCGCGAGCTTCACGGCGCTGCTTGGCCTCAACGGCGCGGGCAAGAGCACGCTGTTCTCGCTTGTTACGCGGCTGTTCGGAATCCAAACCGGCCGCGCCGGCATTTTCGGCCATGACATCAGCCGAAACCCCGGCGAGGCGCTGCGGCTGCTAGGCGTCGTGTTCCAGCCGCGCACGCTCGACCTCGATCTGTCCCTGACGCAGAACCTGCTCTATCACGCCGCGCTCCATGGCATCAGCCGGCGCGAGGCCGGCGCGCGTAGCGCCGAGCTGCTCGGCCGCATCGGGCTTGCCGATCGCGCCGGCAACAAGGTGCGCGATCTCTCGGGCGGGCAGATGCGACGGCTCGAGATCGCGCGTGCGCTGCTGCACCGGCCGCGCCTATTGCTGCTGGACGAGCCGACCGTCGGCCTCGACGTCAAGGCCCGCGCCGACATCATCAGCCACGTCCGTCAACTCGTAACGGATCAGGGCATCGGCGTGCTCTGGGCGACGCATCTGTTCGACGAGATCACGGCCAGCGACGACCTCGTGGTGCTGCACCAGGGCAAGGTGCTGGCGAAGGGACCGGTCAGCCGCGTGATCGCCGAGGCCGGCGCGCAGGATGTCAATTCCGCCTTCATGCGGTTGACCGGCGCGCAGACGATGCCCGGAGCTGGCGCATGAGCAGCATCACCGCACAGGACACACCGCGCGGCTTCCCGCTCTCGGCCTACATGACCTGCCTCACCGGCATCGTCTGGCGCGAAGGCCTGCGCTTCCTGCATCAGCGCGAGCGTTTCGTGTCGGCCCTGGTGCGGCCTCTGGTCTGGCTGTTCATCTTCGCCGCCGGCTTTCGCCAGGTGCTCGGCATCTCCATCATCCCACCCTACGAGACCTACATCCTCTATGAGGTCTATATCGCACCCGGGCTGATGGCGATGATCCAGCTCTTCAACGGCATGCAGTCCTCGCTCTCGATGGTCTATGACCGCGAGATGGGGAATATGCGTACGCTCCTGGTGAGCCCGCTGCCGCGCTGGTTCCTGTTGTTCTGCAAGCTGCTCGCCGGCACCGCGGTCTCGCTCTTGCAGGTCTACGCGTTCCTGGTCATTGCCTGGGCCTGGGACATCACGCCGCCGCCACTCGGCTATCTCACGGTGTTGCCGGCGCTGGTGCTGTCCGGTCTGATGCTGGGATCGCTGGGGATGCTGATCTCCTCCGGCATCAAGCAGCTCGAAAATTTCGCCGGCGTGATGAACTTCGTGATCTTCCCGATGTTCTTTGCCTCATCGGCCCTCTATCCGCTGTGGCGCGTGCAGGAAGGCAGCCCGTATCTCTATTACGTCTGCCAGGCCAACCCGTTCACCCATGCGGTCGAACTGATCCGCTTTGCACTTTATGGGCAAATCAACTGGATCTCGCTGGCGGTGGTCGCGACCTGCACAATCGTCTTCATGATCGGCGCGATCTATGCCTATGATCCGTCGCGAGGGCTGGCGCGGCGCGGGCCCGCGGGAGGCGAAGGATGAGATTTCGGATCGTGACCATAGCCGCCCTGACGCTCGCGGCATCGACCGCGGCCTCGCGGGCGGCTGATCCGCGCTATCCCGACTGGCCCTGCACGCAGGCAAAAGTCCCGGAAGTCTCGCTCGCCGCGGTCTGGGCCGGGCCGCCGCTCGACGACGTCCAGGACAAGTGGAAGGACAATGCCAAGGTGAGTGCGCTGGTATCGAAGCTGGCAGCGCGCAAGACACCGCTGGATGACGCCGAAAAATCCGTGAAGGAGTTTTTGGCTAGCTCCGCCTCCGACAAGACCACGAACGCAAAGCTCCTGTTCGCCGGCCTGTTCGACACGCTCAATGCCCAGCGCTCCTCGGTGATGAATGGGCTCGAGCGAGTCAGTCGCAAGCAGCGCGAGGCCGCCGACAAGGTCCGCGACGACACCATCGAGCTCCAGAGCCTGCAGAGCGCTACCCCACGCGACGACGCCAAGATCGACGCGCTGTCCAATCAGCTGATCTGGGAAACCCGCATCTTCGAGGACCGCCGCAAGGTGGTGCGCTTCGTCTGCGAGGTGCCGACTGCCATCGATCAGCGCCTGTTCGCGCTCGGACGCGTGATCCAGCAGGAAATGGAATAGTCAGCCTCGCTGACGCCTGTGCGCACAAGGTTCCCGCTGGCCGGCGGGAACCATGGACCTTTGCCATACTGTCGGCCGGAACCAAATCTATTTAAGATCTCTTGTCGAAGTGGATTCTAGACGTCGGGAGGCCTCGATGGGAACAGCAAAACTCCTTCTCGCCAGCGCTGCGGCCATCGGCATGCTCGCGTCGGCGGCCGTCGCCGAAGACAACATGAACGGAATGATCACCAAGATCGACCGGCTCAACAGCACCATTTCGATCCAGGAGGTGCAGGGCGGCACGGTCGGCGCCAATGGCGGTGCGACTGGCCCGGTGCAAGAGTTCAAGGCCAAGGATGCAGGCATGCTCGAGAGCGTCCATGCCGGTGATCGCGTGAGCTTCTCCACCGACGCCAACGGCTCCAAAACCATCACCAAGCTGCAAAAGGCGAAGTAGCGGCGCCTCCCGCAGGCCGGCTATTTGCCTTCGTCCGGCCGCGGCTCCGGCTGCGCTTCTGAAGTTATGAGCCTGGCGCGTTCCCAGCCGTCGGTGCCCTCGGGATACCAGGCGACGTTGGCGTAGCCATAGGCGAGCGCGCGCTTGGCCGCGTTCCACGACATCCAGCAGTCGGCGAGGCAGTAGATCACCAGCAGCGCCGATTTGCTGCCGTGCGAGGCGCGTTCGAGGCCACGGCGGAAATAGTCGTCCATCGCGGGCGGCAGCGCGCCGTAGCCGGTGTCCGGCAGCCAGATGCTGCCAGGGATGTCAAAGCGCGGCGTATCGCGCCAGACCGTCCCCGCGGGAAGATTGGGCTTCGGCGGACGCGGCATCACGTCGATGAAGGCGCCGCTCTTCTCATGCCAGATCGCCTCCGCCTCCGCCGTCGTCAGCACGCGCGCGCCGGCAAGCGTCGCCGGCACCGGCGCGCGGTAGTTATCGGTGCGATAGCCCTCCGGCTCGAACGGCTCCTGCTGCTGCGCGAGCGCCGGCGCCAGAAGCGTTGCGACAACGAGCGCAGCGGCAAGATGCCGCCTCATGGCGATATGCTCATGTCGATTTCGTCACGGCGATTTCGTCATTGCGATTTCGTCATTGCGATTTTTTGGCGGTCTCCGCACCGAGCGGGCGATCACTCTCATCGAGCAGAGGCACGCCGAAATCGACCAGGATCTTGTTGATCTCGGCCTGATTCTCCTGGATCAGCCGGTTGAGCTGCCGCTTCCAGTTCTGGTCGGGGGGACGCACGCCCATGCCGATGCGATAGACGAGCTTCGGCCCGGTGGTTTCCTTCACCAGTGGGGTGACGTGGAGCGGCTGCGCGGCCTTCTTGGCGTAGAAGCCGGCCATCGGGCCCCACAACACGCCGGCGTCGATCGTGCCGGCAGTGAGATCGTCAACCATCGCCTGCGCCGAATTGTCGAAGCGCGTGTCAATCATCAACGGATAGGGCTTTGCGTTCGCCATCAGGCCCGCGATCGCCATGTTGGTCGCCGGCGGGGTGCCCGCGATGATGCCGATATGCTTGCCCTTCAGCCGCTCGTCCTCGAGCGTATCGACGTCCTCGAGCCCGCTGCCAGGCTTGGCGACGAGCGCATAGGAGGTCCGGTAATAGGGATTGGTGCCCTGGACGAGATCGTCACCTTGCGGAAAGCCCATGATGACGTCGCAGCGATGCGCGCCCAGCGTCATGCGCACGAAACCCGTCGCCTGCGGGAAGAAGACGTAGTCGAGCTTCTTCTGGAGTTTCTCGGCGAAGAATTCCGCGAGCTTGTTCTCGAAACCTTCGCCTTTCTCATTTGAAAAAGGCAGGTTGCGCGGATCGGCGCAGACGCGCAGCACTTTGGGATCGACCAATTCGAACGAGAGATCGCCGCTGTCAGTGGTCTGCGCACGCGCGACGCCACCAGCGACAGATAGTGCAGCAATCGCCAACAGCGAAAACAACCAGCGACGATGTCGTCCGGCCTCCGTCATCGCGCTTCCTCCTGGTTTCTTGATTGAATGCTATCCATGGATCACTTTACGCGCCATGGTTGGCGAAGTTTCTGGGTGACTTCGCTTGATGACTCGACTTGTTGCAGTGCAACGCCGCGCGATGTTCGGAACTGAGGCGTAAAGATGGCGCATGTCGCTCGGCTGATCGCGGTGCTAGCCCTGTTGGGGCTGTCGACGCTAGCACGCGCAACCCCACCTGAATTGCCTGTGAGCGAAGTCGCCCCCGGAATTTTCGTGCACGCCGGGTCAATTGCCCTGATGAATTCCGAGAACGAGGGCGCCATCGCCAATGTCGGCTTCATCATCGGCAAGGACGCGGTCGCGGTGATCGACACCGGCGGCAGCGTCCGCGAGGGCGAAGCACTCGTCGCCGCCGTGCGGGCGCAGACCGACAAGCCGATCCGCTACGTCATCAACACCCACGGCCATCCCGACCACGTCTTCGGCAACATGGCCTTCGCGCGCGACGGCACGATCTTCGTCGGCCATGCGAAACTCCCGCAGGCGCTTGCAACACGCGGGCCGTTTTATCTGGACAGTTTCCGCCGGACCATGGGCAGCGAGCTGATCGATCCCGTCAAAATCGTGCCGCCGACGCTGCTCGTCACCGATACGCTGCGGCTCGACCTGGGGTCGCGCAGTCTCATCCTGAAGGCGTGGCCGGCTGCGCACAGCGACAACGACCTGACGGTGTTGGACGAGGCGAGCAAAACGCTGTTTGCCGGCGATCTCGTCTTCCTGCGCCATGTTCCCGTGATGGACGGCAGCATCCGCGGGTGGCTCGCGGTGCTTGGGCAGGTCGAAAACCTGCCCGCGCAGCGCGTCGTTCCCGGTCACGGTCCCGTGAGCGACTGGCCCGCAGCGCTCGCCGACGAGCGTCGTTATCTCGAAACCCTGCTCGCCGACGTCCGCTCGCTCAACCAAAAAGGCGAGTCGATCAGGGCGGCAGCGGACAAGGCGGGCGCAAGCGAGCGTGGGCGCTGGCAATTGTTCGACGACTACAATGCCCGCAACGCAACCGCAGCATTTTCGGAAATTGAATGGGAGTAGCAGGAGCGCTACGCTGCCGCCCTGCTTCGTCACTGCGAGAGCCGCGCGCATGATCAAACATTCGCTTTGCCTGACCTTTGCGGCCGCACTGCTCGGCATGGCCCTCGCGGCACCGCCTGCGCGCACGGAAGAGGCTTATGATCCCTGGCCGGGTCTCGTGCAGGACATCTTCAACAACCGTCCGATGAACGACGGCAATGACGTCATCGGCATCGAGATGCCATATCGGGCGGAAGACGCGGCCATCGTGCCGGTCACGCTGCGCGCAAAGCTTTCGCCCGGCGACAACAGGCGCATCCGCGCGATCACGCTGGTGATCGACCGCAACCCGGCACCGATGGCCGCGAAGTTCGAGCTCGGGCCAGATGCCAACGTGTCGGAGATCTCAACGCGCGTGCGCGTCAACAACTATACCGACGTCCATGCGGTCGCCGAGCTCAGCGACGGGCAGCTCTACGTGAGCAAGACCTATGTGAAAGCGTCCGGCGGCTGCTCCGCACCGGCGGCGAAGAACGCCGAGGAAGCCAAAAACCGGCTCGGCCAGATGCGCTACCGGCAATTCGCGCGAGCGGACGAAGCGCCCGCCAGCCGGATCCGCGAGGCACAGATCATGATCGGCCATCCCAACAATTCCGGCTTGCAGATGGATCAGGTCACGCAACTCTACATTCCCGCCTTCTTCGTCAACCAGCTCGGGCTCTGGCAGGACGACAGCCTCGTGCTGGCGGTGGAAGGCGGCATCTCGATCTCGGAAGATCCCAACATCCGCTTCACCTACGTCTCCAACGGCGCAAAGCATTTTCGCGCCGAGGCGACGGATACGGACGGGCACGTGTTCCGGAACGAATGGGATGTCGAGAAGCCGGGGATGTGATTGGCCCATTACGGGACGCCGAACCCGCCTCTCGTCATGGCCGGGCTTGTCCCGGCCATCCACGCCTTACCTCACGGCACAGAGAACGTGAATGCCCGGGACAAGCCCGGGCATGACGACTACGGTACGCATCTGCTCTAGAACTAAAAACACCTCACCTCGGCTTCGGCCTGGGCGCGCCTCAAATCGTTGACGGCTGATGTCGCCTGCTCGGAGGTGCGAAACTGAGTGCCGAGGTTTCCACGTACCTGCGACATGCTGAGCGCGGTTTCGGCGGTGACATATCGTTCATAGGGCACGATCGAGGCGACGACGTCGATCGAGCAGGAGCATTGTTCGATCGCCTGCCGGGTCTCACCATTGGCCTTCATACAACCATAGACGTATTCGGCACGCGCCGCGGTCGGATAATCATTGGCCTCTTCGGCCCGCGCGGCCATCGCGGTGGCGGCTAGCACGGCCAGAGCGGCGACAATCGGTCGTAGCTGTCGTGCTGAGATCATCTCCGTCCTCCCGTGGTTGCGATGGAAACTATGCTATGCCTATTGTTCTGAAAAGCACGCGTCTTAAGGAAATGGCCTGGAAGTGATGGGACGCCTGGTTCGAATATTGGCCGTATCGATTGCTCTCGCGCTGACGCAAGGCGGGACCAGCCATGCTGCGGACACAATCCGCCTCGCGGTGCAGAAAACCGGGACATTCTCCTGGGAACTGTCTGCGATCCGCGACCAGGGCCTCGACAAGGCCGCCAATCTCTCGCTCGAGGTTACCGAGCTTGCGAGCACCGAGGCCGGCAAGATCGCGATGCGCGCCGGCAATGCCGACATCATGCTGTCGGACTGGCTATGGGTATCACGTGAGCGCGCGCTCGGCGCCAAGCTCACCTTCTATCCCTATTCGAGCGCGCTCGGCGCGGTGATGGTGCCGGCCACCTCGCCGATCAAGACGCTTGCGGATCTGAAGGGCCGCAAGCTCGGCGTCGCCGGCGGCGCCATCGACAAAAGCTGGCTGCTGCTACAGGCGCGGATGAAGCAGGACGGCATCGATCTCAAATCGGACGCGAGCATCGTCTATGGCGCGCCGCCGCTGCTCGCCGCCAAGGCGCTCGACGAGGAGATGGATGCGAGTCTCAATTTCTGGAATTTCTGCGCCCAGCTCGAGGCCAAGGGCTTTCGTCGCCTCGCCGGCATCGAGGAGATCTTGCCGAAGCTTGGCGCCAAGGGACCGGTCGCCGCAGTCGGTTACGTCTTCGACGAAGGCTGGGCCGCGAGCCATCGCGACCTGTTGGCGCGCTTCATCGCGATGACGCGCAAGGCCAAGGAGCTGCTGACGACCTCGGATGCGGCATGGGAGAAGGTCGCGCCGCTGACCGGCACCAGCGATCCCGTCCTGCTCCAGGCCTATCGCAGCCGTTATCGCGACGGTATCCCACACCGGAGCATCGATGACGAAGAGGCCGATGCGCGCGTGCTCTATCGCGTGCTCGCCGAGGTCGGCGGCCGCGAGCTGGTCGGGCCGGCACCGGAGCTCGATCCCGGGACCTTCTATCATGCACCAGGCGGAGACTGACGTTGCTGCGTCTCGTCTCGTTTGCCCTATTCCTCGCGATCTGGTGGATCGCGGCGCTGTTCGTCGGCGGCGCAAAGCTACCCTCGCCGCCTGCAGTGCTCAACGTGATGATCGCGGAAGCGAGCTCTGGCGCGCTGTTCCTGCATCTCGGCGCGACGCTGGCGCGCGTCACGCTGGCGTTCGTGCTGGCGATGTCGCTCGGCAGCGCGATCGGTTATCTCATGGGCCGCAACAGGCTCGCCGACCGGCTCGGCGATCCCTGGCTGATCCTGCTGCTCAACCTGCCCGCGCTGGTCGTGATCGTGCTGGCCTATATCTGGGCTGGCCTTACCGAAGCCGCCGCGATCGCGGCGATCGCCATCAACAAGCTGCCGACCGCGGTCGTCACCCTGCGCGAGGGCACCCGGGCGCTCGACCGCTCGCTCGACGAGATGGCGACGGTGTTTGCGATGTCGCGCTGGCGCACCTTTCGTCATGTCGTGCTGCCGCAGCTTGCGCCCTTTGTCGCCGCTGCCGCGCGCTCCGGCCTGTCGCTGGTCTGGAAGATCGTGCTGGTCGCCGAACTCCTGGGACGGCCGAATGGCGTCGGCTTCGAGATCGGCGTCGCCTTCCAGCTTTTCGACACCCCGCGCCTGCTCGCCTATTCGCTGAGCTTTGCGGCCGTCGTGCTCGTCATCGAAACCCTGCTGGTGCAGCCGTTTGAAATCCGCTCAACCCGGTGGCGGCCCCGTGCGGCTTGAAGTCGACATTTTAGGCAAGACCTTCACGAGCGTGGCGGGCGGCACGCACGAGGTGCTCGCGCCGGTCAAGTTCTCGCTCGGTGCCGGCGAGGTCGGCGTCCTCGTCGGCCCGTCCGGCTGCGGCAAGAGCACGATGCTGCGCATCATCCTGGGTCTCGACCGCGATTTCCAGGGCGACATCCGGCGCCCGCCGAACGCGCGCATCGGCATGGTGTTCCAGGAGCCGCGGTTGTTGCCGTGGCGCTCGGTCGAGCAGAACGTGCGGCTGGCGGCGCCCGAGGTCGACGACGTCAAGCTTTCCGAACTGTTCAAGATCCTCGAGCTGGAAGCCCATCGCAGCCACTATCCCGGCGAATTGTCGCTCGGGCTTGCGCGTCGCGTCGCGCTCGCCCGCGCTTTCGCCGTCGAGCCCGACCTGCTGGTGCTCGACGAACCCCTGGCCTCGCTCGACGACGCGCTGGCCCGCCGCTTGCGCGAGGAGATCGCCACGCTGGTCGCAAGCCGGCCGGTGATGACACTCCTGGTCACGCACAGCCTGGACGATGCGGTGCGCCTCGGCGACCGCCTGTTCTTCCTGTCGCCGCGGCCTGCGCGGATGCTGGCCGAGGTGCCCATCGGGATCCCCCGTGGCGCGCGGGGCGAGGCCGAGATCGCCGCGATCAAGGCCGGCCTCGCGCGGCGAACGCAAGGTGAGCGCGCCGGGCGCGATGCCTCATAGGCGGCCGCACCGCCCGCGTGCTAGACAGGCGTGAAGCGGAGCCTGATGATGAAGGCAACGATTGTCCTGACGACGTTCGGCCTCGCGCTCCTCGCGCCTGCGGCAACCGCGCAGGACATGATGCGCGACGTCGACCTCACCTCGCCCGCGATGGTCTCGGCCGAGATGAGCCGGCCGGAGGTCGAAGCCGTGCTGGCCAAGGCGAGCGCAACCGCGCCGGCCGATTTCACCGGTAAGCGGCTGTCGGGCCTCGATCTCTCGGGGCTTGACCTCTCCGGCGCCATCTTCCGCGCGGCTCGGCTCAACAAGGCGAAACTCGTCGGCACACGGCTCGATCGCGCCATTCTCGACCAGGCCTGGCTGCTGGAGGCCGACCTCACCGGAGCAAGCCTGAAGGGCGCCAATCTGTTCGCCTCCCAGATGGCGCGCGCCCGTCTCGATGGCACCGATCTGACCGGGGCGCGCATCGCCGCCGACCTTTCCGGTGCAAGCCTGATTGGTGCGTCCATCGCGGACGCGCAGCTCGGCGCCGATATGCGCAACCAGTCGATGGGGCTGATGCGAACCGTGCTGCGCTCCGCGAAGCTTTCGGGGCTGAACGCACGCAACGCCGACCTCTCGCGCGCCGATCTCGAATTCGCCGTGCTCAAGGGCGCCGACCTCACCGGCGCTTCGCTCAAAGGCGCCCAGCTCGGCGGCGCGGATCTCAGCGGCGCAACCGTCATCGGCACGGATTTCGAGGGCGCCGATCTCGTCTCGACCAGGCTGATCGCACCGATCGGGCTTGACCGTGCGAAGAATTTCGACAAGGCAAGGAACGTCGAGCGCGTCATCAGAGAATGACGGCAACCGGGAGGAGCGGCTGATGATGCGTTGGTGTCTGGCTTTGATCGTGGTGGTGGCATATGCCGGCGAGGCCGCCGCGCAGGGTAAGGGCAAAGGCATCCGGCTCTGGAATCTGACCTCGGAGACCATCTCGGGCTTCCAGCTCTCGCCGGCCGGCAAGACCGAATGGGGGCCGAACCAGACCTTGAACGACAAGGACAAGGAGGTCGACCACGACGAGCGGCTCCGCATCACCGGCGTCGAGCCCGGTCGCTACGATGCCAAGGTCAGCTATCCCAATTCGCGGAGTTGCGTCGTGCGCGATATCGAGATCAGGGCGGACGCGGTGTTCTCGATCGCCGACAAGGACCTGAAGGACTGCACCAAATAGCGTGGCAGCTCAGGCGAAGGGCTTTGCTCCGCCCGCATCCGCCTTGTCGTTGCTGTGCGGATACTCGCAGCGCCATCGCACGGCCTGCCACTTCGGGTGCTCGCCGACCCATTGCGCGATATAGGGCGGCGCCGCCATCGCACATTGCGCTGGCGACCCGCCATAGGCGAACACCAGATGCTGCTCCTCGCAGGTGGCCGGCGAGAGCACCGCACAGACAGTCACAATCAGATCAATCGGATTCATGTCTGAAAGCCCTCATAGTCGCCAAGAGATAGCATAAGGGCTACGTCCGACGCAGCCGGAAGTTTCAAACCGGCGTGAGAATGCAGCGCGGAACCCTCCCTCGCTCCTTCTCCCTTGCATGGGGGAGAGGCGCACCTCCCATGTGGACGTGCTTCGGTCCAAGTCTAGAAGTTGACACCGAACACCAATCGCGCCTGGTGGCGCTCGAAATTGACGAGGTCGAGATTGGCGCCCGTCCCCGCGGGACGTCCCCACACCTGCGCGCTCCAACTCGCCGTCAGGCGCGAGCGCTCCGAAAGCTGAAAATAGGCGGTTGGGCCGACGAACAGCGCCTGGCCGGCGAGGTCGCCGAGCCCGATGCCCTCATACTGCCGGAAGTAACGCAACTCGCCGCCGAGCAGGATGTTCGGATGCACACGCACCATGCCGGCGAACGCCGCACCGATGGTGGAGCTCTTGTCGGATATGTCGGGAATCTCGAACCGCGTCCATTCCGGCTGATAGATCAGGTTGAGCGCGCCGATCGCGAAATTGGGAATGATCTCGCGGTCGAATGCGAGGGTGAAGTCGGTGCCGTAGCTGCGCGCCTTCGCGCCCGTCATTTCATCGATGCGCTCGCCATGGCTTTCCGCGGCGATGGTCATCCCGAATGGCGCGTTCTCGCGATCGAGCAGGCGATAGCGCAGGTCGAGCGAAAATCCCTGAAAATTGAGCTGACGGCGATCGTCGATATCGGGGACCCCGGTGATGTCGTGCAATGCGACGCTGCTGCCAATCTCGACGCGGAAGTTCGGCAGCGGCACCAGCTCGATCTCGACCTCCTGACCGACCGCGCGGTACGTCCCGCCGCCTTTGCCGAACCGCCCCGTGGTCTGGCTCTGGAATTCGCGCTCGCCGGGATTGCCGACATCCGATCCGATCATGAAGCCGAAGATGTGCTCGGTATCAAAACCCTCCTCGGCGTGCGTGCAGAGCGGCGCGAGCGCGATAACGCATGCGACGACAACCAAAACCCCGTGTGCAATTCGCCGCATCCCCGCTCCTGCAAGCGCGCGCCGCTCCAAAAGCGGCAACAGCGCTGACCAAGCGGCAGCGTAACACACTGCGGCGGCGGTTGAGTCGAGATTTTGGAGCGTGATCGTCAAAGCCGGCCCGGGTGTGGCTTCAGGCCAAGAGACTTCAGACAAGAGACTTCAGAGGAGAGTGACGACTTCAGGGAGGAGAGTGATCAATTCGACATGGGTCGAAACATTCGGGCTTGCTGACACTGCCACGGCTTCAACGGTGTTGACCGTTGAAGCCGCGGCAGGTCGTCAGGATGGTCTTACTTGCGCGAAGCGCAGGCGTACATGTTGATTTCCATGCCGACCGACACTTCCACGATCTTCGGAGCTTTCCAAGCCATTCGGGGTCTCCCAAGGTATTGAGCGCGACATCGCGCGAGGCAAAACCTAGGGCTGCATCGCCGATCACGCAAGCCTGTAATCGCGCGCTGAACATCACTTGTTCGATTCTTCGCAAACCTAGTTCTCTCTCGGGCAAAACGCCTTCACTTTTGGGCAAACGCGCAGGCAGCCTTGTGCGATGCATCGGGAGGCCTTCCCGAATCCGATGCGCCGGGAGATTTTCCCGACAGCGATATCGGCCGATGTCAGCACGTCCTCAACAACCCTTGTCGGCTGTTTGCGGATTGGCCTTTGCGCCTTCCGCGCGCTGTGCCGCAGTCGGCTGGCTCTGCATCTGCCGCTGCGCATCTTCCGACGACGCAGCCGTTTCACCGCTGGCGCGATTCATCGTGCTGGTCGGCGGATGCTGACTCGTATCATTCGCAGAACCTTGCGACTGCTGCGCCGAGCCGACGGTCACTGGACCCGAGCCCGCGTCCTTGTCGGTGGTTGCGTTGCCGGTGTTGCAGGGACCCGCGATCGCGCTGCCGACACTCAGGGCCACGATGGAGCATGCAGTCAAAATCAGGCGTTTGGTGTTCATCTCGATCTCCTCTCCTCCCCGCTGCGCTGCCCCGGCGCGATGCGGGATGTCGCGGGAGAAACAGGTCGGCGCGTCCCAGGTTCCGGGTGGCGGGACAGAATTGATTGCGATGTAGTCGCACCAATGAAAGGGATCTCGGAGGGATTCATGGCCACGTTCCGCGGACGATTCCTGATTTCACTGCTCGTTGCGAGCCTTGCATATCGGGCGATTGCTGGTGAGCGTCGCGATGAGCGATCCGCGCCGCCACCGGGCACGATGACAACGCAGACCAGCAAGGCAACTCTCACTGGCAAGGAGCGGCTCGGCCCGAAATGGACGGATGAACAGCGGATCGATGATTGCAATGTGCCGCCCGAGAAGCGCGGCGCAAGGCTGCGTCCGATCGCCTGCCCGAACGCACTGACGAACTAGACGCAAGCCTGAAGCCGCAATCAGACGCTCATTTGAGGAGCCGTAGCAGAGCACGTCCCGCAGGCGACTTCAGCTCCTTGGCGTCGAGCGTGCCATCCTTGTCGGGGTTGGCGGCGTTGAAGCGCTGCTCCACGACGGCGAGATATTCGTCCAGCGTGAGCGTTCCGTCGTGATCCGGATCGGCCGCTGCGAGCTCCTTGGCGGTCAACCGTCCGCGCAGCTCGCGCGCGTCGAGCGTGCCGTCATGATCGGGATCGAGCTTGGCGAACACCGCAGTTGCGGCCTTCTTCACCTCGGCGAGATCGAGCGTGCCGTCATTGTCCGTGTCGAGCATCTTGATGGCGTTTGGGGATGCCGACCAGGCCGGACCACCGAGCAACGTGCCTGCAACTGCGAATGCGATGGATCGACGCGATATCATTGAAACCCTCCCTGCTCGAGCGTCCCGGCTCGCCCATGGAATCGAAACAAGTCGCCAGCCGGGCCATGGTTCGAACTCTACGCGCCTCGTGGTGAACACGCAAAGCTGGCAACGCATGGCCGGCAATCTTCGTGCTGCGGAATTTCTCGCTCGCGTTCTTGTATGCAGTGCGGAATGGCAAGCAGTTTACCAGGAGTAACTGGCGTCCAACAATTCATCAGCGTGGTTACGACTTTCGTATTGACGCATTTTGCGTTCCATCAGAGTGTTGCGATCGCAGCGTCAAAAGGCGCGCACATTGGGAGGAACGGATGAAACGCTTTGCGATGGCCGCGAGCCTCGTCATGCTTGCGTCGACGGGTGTGAATGCCCAGACCACAGAACAACTCAACAAGGGCGCGTCAGACACATCGAATGTTCTCAACTACGGGATGGGTTACAATCTGCAGCGTTTCTCGACGCTGAATCAGATCAACAAGGACACCATCAAGAACCTCGTCCCGGTCTGGAACTACAGCTTCAACGACGATCGCAGCGAGGAATCGCAGCCGCTGGTCTACCAGGGCGTGATCTACGTGACCTCGCACAACGCCACCATGGCGGTCGACGCCAAGACCGGCAAGCAGATCTGGAAGACCAAGGTCGAGTACCCCGCGGAAACACCGCGTATCGTCTGCTGCGGCATCATCAATCGTGGCGCGGCCTTGTACGACGGCAAGGTGTTCCGCACGACGCTCGACGCCAACGTGATCGCACTCGACGCCAAGACCGGCAAGGAGCTGTGGCGCGAGAAGGCCGCCGACATCAAGGAAGGCTACTCGATGACTGTGGCCCCGCTGGTCGCCGACGGCGTCGTCATCACCGGCATCTCCGGCGCCGAGTTCGGCACCCGCGGCTTCATCGACGGCTGGGATCCGGCGACGGGCAAGCACCTCTGGCGTACCCATTCGATCCCCTCGCCGGATGAGCCGGGCGGCGACACCTGGAAGGGCGACACCTGGAAACTCGGCGGCGGCTCGACCTGGATCACCGGCTCCTACGATCCGGAGCTGAACACGGTCTATTGGGGCATCGGCAATCCGGGCCCGTTCAACTCGGCGGTTCGTCCGGGCGACAACCTCTACACCTGCTCGGTGCTGGCGATGGATCCCAAGACCGGCAAGATCAAGTGGCACTACCAGTTCTCGCCGAACAATCCGTTCGACTATGACGCGGTCGCCGAAATGGTGCTCGCCGACATGAACGTCGAGGGCAAGCCGACCAAGGTGCTGATGGACGCCAACCGCAACGGCTTCTTCTACATGTGTATAAGAGACAGGTCACGGTCTATCCGTCGATCCTCGGCGGCAAGAACTGGGAGCCGATGTCGTTCAATCCGCAGACCGGCCTTGCCTATGCCAACACGCTCAACTTCGGCGGCAAGTACAAGTCCGAGCCGGTCACCTTCAAGCAGGGTGAATGGTATCTCGGCATGGACCTCACCGATCCCTGGGAGTTCGGTGACGGCCCGCGCGGCCATCTCAAGGCGATCGATCCCTTGACCGGCAAGTCGAAGTGGGAAGCGGCGAGCGACATCCCGCGCTTCTCGGGTGTCTTGTCGACCGCGGGCGGCGTCGTGTTCTCGGGCGCGTTGACCGGTGAGTTCGAAGCCTTCGACGCCGACACCGGCAAGAAGCTCTGGCAGTTCCAGACCGGCTCCGGCATCGAGGGACAGCCGGTGACCTGGCAGCAGGACGGCGTGCAGTATGTCGCGGTGGCGAGCGGTTATGGCGGCGTCTACTCGCTGTTCTCCGGCGACGAGCGGCTCGCCAAGGTGCCGCCCGGCGGCTCCCTGTGGGTTTTCGCAATCAAGCAATAACCACGGGGTCGACGTGCGGAAAGACACTTTGATCAGGACGGCGGCGACATTCGCCGCCGTCGCGGGGCTGGCGGCTGCGTCCGTAGCAACCACCCGCGGCGCGGATGAACCGAACGGCAACCCCGTGCAGGCGCAGGTCGACCACGGCAAGGCGACCTACGCCGAAAAATGCTCGCATTGCCACGGTCCCGGCATGATGAACTCCGGCACCATCACGCCGGACCTGCGCGCCTTCCCTGACGACAAGACGCGTTTCGTCACCACGGTGAAGAACGGCAAGAACAACAAGATGCCGCCGTGGGGCGACATCCTCAGCGAGGACGACATCACCGACCTCTGGGCCTACATTTCGAGCCGGAGACGGCCATGAGAATTCGGCTTCGGGCCTTCGGCCTTGCCGCGATGCTTGCGGCTCTCGCGACGGTCGCGAATGCGGCGGATCCCTTGCGAATATGCCTCGACGAGGACAGGCCACCGCTGTCCGTGCATCACCGCGGCAAGCCGGGCACGGGCTTCGACGTGACGCTGGCGCAGGCGATCGCACGGCGGCTCGACCGGCCACTCCAGATCCAGTGGTTCGAAAGCAAGCTGGACGAGGATTCGAGCCCGCAGCTCGAGGCCAACGCGCTGCTGTCGGACGGGCGCTGTGCGCTGGTCGGCAGCTATGCACTGACCCGCGATTCCCTCGTCGTGCCCGGTATGAAAACTGCAAGGCTTCCGGATTTCGACGGCGCCACCCGCGAGGACCGTCGGCGCCGCGTTACGCTGGGCGCGCTCGCACCGAGCCAGCCCTACATCTATTCGCCGATGACGTTCGTGCTCGGTCCGAAGGCTCGCGATCGCAAGATCGGTGATATCGGCGATCTCGCAGGTCTCCGCCTCGCGATCGAAAGCGGATCGCTGGGCGACGCCATTTTGATGAGCTTCGACAAGGGACGGCTGATCGACGGCATCACGCATCTCGTACCCGGCCGCGACGATCTCCTCGGCGCGCTCGACCGAGGCGACTTTGATGCAACGCTGCTCGATCTCGCCCGTTTCGACGCCTACCGCGCCGCCCATCCCGACACCGCGATCACCGCGTCCGGCTACTACTATCCGATCGGCGCCAATCGCGGCTATGTCGGACTTGCCAGCGATCCCATCCTGATGACCACCGTCAACAACGCGCTCACCGAGCTCATGACAGAAGGCAAGATAGCCGAGTTCGGCAAGCAGGCCGGGCTCACCTACCTGCCACCGCGCGAGCCCGCGATCCTCGGCGACGTCTGGAAGCAGATCATTCAGAGGTGAGAACTCTTCATTGAGAACGGCAGCTCCTCGTTCTCCGCTGTCATGCCCCGGCTTGATGTTTAGTCCGGGGACATGGCTGACACCTGTTCGGACACATCGCCGACAGGTTGGCCATCGGTCAAGCCGGGCGATGACAGCGAGAGTGCGGCACGGCGCTCGCAT
>NZ_JBANBK010000093.1:0-30936 GCF_053572325.1 Bradyrhizobium sp. UFLA05-112
GAACATGGACCGTGCAATCAGACTGGCGGAGCTGGCTGAAGCGGAGAAGCGCGTTGCGCTGGGCGAGCGCCATATCGTGCAACAGGAGCAGCGTATCGCCGAGCTGGACCGCGATGGCCACGATACCAGGGACGCGTTCGCGCTCCTGGATACGTTTCGGCAAACGCAGGTCCAGCACGTCGCGCACCGCGATTTCATCCTCATAAGGTTGGGGCAGGCGCCGCAGGTCAAACGCGGTTCGATCTTCCGACCGGGGCACTACGAAGGCGCGGACACGCCGGGGAGCAGAGAGCGGCCATGATCCGGATCATTTTCACGGCCGTTCTTGCGCTGCACTTGCCGGGCAATACGCCGGACCACCTGAATCCTGGGCTCAGACCAGGCCGCGCAGCACGTCGATCAGCCGGCCGCAGTCCTCCTCCGTGCCGACCGTGATGCGCAGGAAGTTCTCGATGCGCGGCTTCTTGAAATGCCGGACCAGGACGCCGCGTTGCCGGAGTGCAGCCGCGAGATCGCCACCGCCTTGGCTCCGATGGCGTGCGAAGACGAAGTTGGCCTGAGACGGCAACACCTCGAAGCCAAGCCCAGAGAGGTCACGCGTCAGCGTTTCGCGGTTCGCCATGATGCGCGCACGCGTCTCCTGAAACCACGCGTCGTCCGCGATGGCAGCAGTGGCGCCGGCAAGCGCAAGGCAATCGATGGGATAGGAGTTGAAGCTATCCTTCACCCGTTCCAGCGCCTCGATCAACGGCCGCTGGCCGATCGCAAAGCCGACCCGCAGGCCGGCGAGCGCCCGCGATTTCGAGAAGGTCTGGATGACGAGCAGATTGTCGTGGCGTGCGACGAGCGGCACCGCGCTCTCGGCGCCGAAATCGACATAGGCCTCGTCGACCACCACGAGCTGGTCCGGATGCTCGGTGAGCAGCGCTGCGATCGCATCGCGTGGAAGGCCGATGCCGGTCGGCGCATTCGGATTGGAGAGCAGGATCGCGCTGCACGGTTGCCGGTAGTCGGCAATCTGCACCCGCATCGCGGCATCGAGCGGCACCTCCTCGTGAGCGATGCCATAGAGCCGGCAATAGACGGGGTAGAAGCTGTAGGTGACGTCGGGAAACAGAAGCGGCGCATCGTGCTTCAACAGCGCCTGGAAGGTATGGGCCAACACCTCGTCCGAGCCGTTGCCGACGAACACCTCTTCGGGCGCGACCTTGTAGTGGGCGGCGATTGCCTCGCGCAGCTGCGAAGCGCGCGGATCGGGATAGAGGCGGAGCCGCTCTGCAGCCGCCGTGACCGCCGCGAGCACGTGTCGTGAGGGCGGATAGGGATTCTCGTTGGTGTTGAGCTTGACGACGCCGTCCTGCTTGGGCTGCTCGCCCGGTACGTAGGGCGACAAGGTGTTGACGACGGGACTCCAGAAACGGCTCATGATCTCTGACCTAGGGGGCTGATCGGATCACAGTAGGGTATGCCGATCGTGAGCGGAAGCCCCGCTCGTGTTCGAAGCTCGAACCTGATCTGCGCAAACGTCGGAGATCAGCACGTTCCTGCGAGTGAAGGCTTCATGCTAGGGTCGGCACCCAAGGTCGAAAACGACTGACAACAAGAACGTAAGGCCGGCGCACAAGCCGAGCCGTCAAGAGAGGAACGCATGCCGGTTGCAGTCCTTCCCACCGATCCCTCCGTTCCAGGCGCGCCGGTGACGGCGGCCATCCTCGATGCCTTGCGGCAAATCGTGGGTGATAAGGGCCTGATCCTCGACGAGCGCGACAAGCAGCCGTTCGTGACCGAGTGGCGCGGCGTGCTGGCCGGGCAGGCCGCTGCTGTCGTGCGTCCGGCCAATACCACCGAGGTCTCCGAGGTCGTGAAGCTCTGCTACGACAACGGCATCGCGATCGTGCCGCAGGGCGGTAACACCGGCTTGATGGGCGGGGCCACGCCGTGGCCAACCCACCGCGGCATCCTGCTGTCGCTTGGCCGGATGAACCACGTGCTGGATGTCGACCCGGTCGGTTATTCCATGACCGTGGAAGCCGGCTGCATCCTCGAGACGCTCCAGGAGACGGCGGCGCGCCGCGACCGCTTCTTTCCGCTCAGCTTGGGCTCGCAGGGCTCATGCATGATCGGGGGCAATCTGTCCACCAATGCCGGCGGCGTGCAGGTGCTGCGCTATGGCAATGCGCGTAACTTGGTTCTGGGCCTCGAGGTTGTTCTGCCGAACGGCGACGTCTGGGACGGACTGCGCGCGCTCAAGAAGGACAATACCGGCTACGACCTCAAGCATCTCTTCATGGGCGCCGAAGGCACGCTCGGCATCATCACCAAGGCGGTCCTGAAGCTGTGGCCGGCGCCGAAGGACGTGTGCACGGCGTGGCTGGCGATCCGCAATCCGCAGGCCGCCATCGGGATCCTTTCGGAAGCATATGTCGCCTCCGACGATAATGTCGGCTCCTGCGAGCTCATGAGCCGCGCCTGCACCGACATGGTGCTGCGCCACATTCCTGGCACGCAGGATCCGCTCAAGGCGGACACGGAATGGTATCTCCTGCTCGAATGGTCGTCGTCCCGGCCGCGGCTGGACGGCAGCGTGGGCATGTCGGAGAAGATGGAGCAGTTTTTGGCCGATCAGTTGGAGGCAGGCCATCTGCTCGACGCGGTGATCGCCCAGACAGAGGCGCAGTCGCGTAATATGTGGCGCATTCGCGAAAGCGTTGCCGAAGCCGCGCGTGCCGAAGGACCTGGCCTCAGCTACGACGTATCGGTCGCGATTTCCAGAATTCCTGAACTCATCGACAAGGGCCTCAGCGCCGTCCTCGACATCCTTCCGACGATCCGCCCCTATCCACTCGGCCATATCGGGGACGGCAATCTGCACTTCTCCTTCATGGGTCCGAAGGACATGGACCGCGAGACGCTCACGCAATATTCCGCCGCGATCACGAGGAGCGTGAACGACATCGTCGCCTCCATGGCCGGCTCGATCTCGGCGGAGCACGGCATCGGCATCGAGAAGATCGACGAGCTGGCGCACTACCGCTCGAAGACCGAGCTCGACGTCATGCGCACGATCAAGCGGGCGCTCGATCCGAAGAACATCATGAATCCGGGCAAGATCCTGCGGCTTTGATGCGCGCCTGGCGAACCGCAAGTCGCGGAAAGGGCGAGGAAGACCGTGCCTGCAGCTCGCCCGATCGCGACAGTTGCGACGCAGCCCTCACTGGATCGCGATTTGACACTTCGTCTTAATTTGTCAATTTCGACAAATGGGACCGAAAACGCGCATTCTCGACGCGACCATGCTGGTGTTTCGCCGCCACGGCTTTCGCCGTTCCTCGATCGAGCAGGTGGCCGAGGCCGCCGGCCTGACGCGGCAGGCGCTCTATCATCATTTCGAGTCCAAGGAAGCGCTGTTCCGCGCAGTCATCGAGCGCGTCCACGAGACCGCCATTGCCGCCGAAGAGGTGGCAATCGGCGGAGCGGAGAAGGCGGGCCGCGGCTTCGCAGACATTCTCGTCGCCGGCATGACGGCACGGATGCAGGCGATGATCGGATCTTTCGAGGGCTCACCGCATATCGAGGAGCTGTATTCCGAGCACCTCGTGCATGGGCGTGACCTCTATCAGAAATATGCAGCGCTCTATGCGGAGCGGCTGGTCGCGACCATCGCCCGCGTTGCGCGCAAGCAGAAGCTGGCGCTGCCGCAGGGCCTGTCGCCGGCCGAATTCGCGCGGCTCGTCGAAATGGCCGTGCACGGATCTAAGTCGCAGCATCCGGCGATGCAGCCGGCGGAGGCCTTCCTGAAAGACATGGCGATGATGGTGCGGACGCTCTGCGCCGGCGCCGTGCCGAAATCGCAGGAGCAGCCCGCGAGCAAGGCCGGGACCAGAGAACGATCCTCACGCAGCAAAGCCGGAGCACGTCCATGAGCGCCATGACCATCAACGGCCGCCTCGAGCCACTGCCTGAGGATCCCGATGCGCTGCTCATCGACGTCGTGCGCGATCAGCTCGGTCTCACCGGCACCAAGCTCGTCTGTGGTGGCGGCGTCTGCGGCGCCTGCACGGTGCTCGTCGACGGCGTACCGGTCACGAGCTGCCTGATGCCGGCGCGCGCCGCCGCCGGAAAGTCCGTGACCACTGTGGAAGGCATTGGCGCTCAGGAGCTGCACCCGATACAGAAGGCGTTCATGGCGCATGATGCCTTGCAATGCGGCTTCTGCACGCCGGGCTTCATTGTGGAAGCGGCCGCGTTCTGCGATCGCTGGCGAGCGGCGAAGGGGACGGCCGTGCCTTCGCGCGAGGAGATCGGCGCGGCGCTGTCGGGCCATCTCTGCCGCTGCGGTGCCTATGATGCGATCTTTCGCGCGGTGGCGGATGCCTGTGCCGGCCGCTTCGACGGCGATCATTACGCAAGTCCACGGATCGAGGCGCGCGACAAGGTGACGGGCGCGGCAAGATACACCGTAGATATCAGGCATGACGGCCAGCTCGAGGGCGTGATTCTGCGCTCCCGCGATGCCCATGCGCGCATCACCGCGCTCGATCTGGCCCCCGCGCATGCGCTTGACGGCGTCACTGCGGTGTCGCTGTTGTCCGACGATCGCATCGTGCGCTATGTCGGCGAGCCCATCGCGGCGGTTGCAGCGAAGGACCGCAAGACCGCCCTCGCGGCGCTCGCCGCCATCAAGCTGACCAGCGAACCGCTGCCCGCCGTGATCGGGCTCGATGCGGCGCGGAAAAACGATGCGCCCGTGGTGTTCGACCGGGCGAGCCGCAAGAAAGCCGGCAACGTCTCGGAAGCAGCCGGCGGACCTGCACCATGGCAGCGGAACGTTCGCGGGCCGACCTCGGTGTTTGCCAAGCGCGCCAAGAGAGCGCGCAACTGGGTGGACGAGGCGCGGCAGGCGAATAATCGTCTTCTCGTCGAGGGGACATTTCGTACGGCCACGCAGCAGCATGCCTGTCTCGAGCCGCATGCTGCGGTTGCGCGTTTCGATGGCGAGCAATTGATGGTGCACGCCTCGTCCCAGTGGGTGTTTCACCTCAAGGAGCAGATCGTCAAGCGCTTCAAGCTCGATCCTGCGCGCGTCCGCGTGATCGCCGACCATGTCGGCGGCGGCTTTGGCTCGAAGGCGAGCCTGGGCGGCGAGACGATTGCCGCAATCGAACTCGCGCGCGCAGCCAATGCACCGGTGCGGGTTGCTTATGACCGTCATGAAGAATTGTCGGTCGCCGGCTATCGGCCGGGCGCGGAGGTGAAGGTCGCGCTGCTGCCCTCCGACCAGGGCGACTTGAAAGCACTCTCCGTCATCGCGCATGCCGATACGGGCGCCGCGATCAACTCGACGATCGCGGGACTGGCGCGGCTGATGTATCCGGCCGAGGCCAAGGAGCTCTCCGATTTTGATGTCATCAGCAATCTGCCGCCGGGTGCGGCGTTCCGCGGGCCCGGCGGTCCCCCGATGGCATTCGCGGTGGAGCAGGCGATCGACCAAGCGGCATTGAAACTCAACGCCGATCCGATCGCTCTGCGCAAGCGCTGGGATCCTGATCCCAATCGGCAGCGGCTCTATGATTGGGCCTTGGGCCTCGACATCTGGCGCAATCGGACCTCGGCCGGGAGCGGTCGCTATCGCCGCGGCGTTGGTGTCGCGACCGGCTACTGGTTCTATCTCTGGCAACCCAAGGTGAAGGTCGAAGTCGCGGTCAAGGGCGGTCGCATCGTCGTATCGACTGCGACGCAGGATATCGGGACCGGCACCCGCAGCGTTCTGGCCGACACCGTCGCGCGCGAATTCGATCTCGAGGCTGATGAGGTGGAGGTGCGCATCGGCGACTCCTCGCTCCCCGAAGGCCCCGGCTCCGGTGGCAGCCGCGTCACCGCCTCGGTGCTGCCGCCGACGCTCACGGCGATCCAGAAGTTGAAGGCCGCGCTCCTCGATCAAGCCACGCGCAAGCCCGCGCCGGGCTCGAACGCGCCGTGGCGTGAGCTGATCGCGCGATCGGGAGACATTGCTATTTCGGAGACGCGTGGCGAGGACGGGAAGAACACGGCGCCCGGCATCCGCTCACCGCTGAAGGACCTAGGGCTTCTCGGCCTCGTGTTCGGCTGGATGATGCGGCGCAATTCCAACATCGTTATCGGCGCCGGCGTGCCGAGCTCGGTGCAGGTGATCGAGGTCGAGGTTGACACCTGGCTCGGTCACGTGCGCGTGCTCAAGGTGCATACCGGACTGGCGGTCGGGAAGATCGCGGCACCCCAGCTCGCGCACAGCCAGGCCTGCGGCGCGGTGATCCAGGGGCTTGGCTACGCGCTCTACGAGGCGCGCGAGGTCGATCCGCTCAGCGGCGACGTCCTGACTGCCAGCATGGAGGATTATCGCATCCCCGGCATTGCGGACACGCCCGAAATCGACGTGCATTTCGATGAGGCCGGCTTTGATCATGTGCAGGGCAATAGCGTCGGCATCGGTGAGGTGGCGACCGTGCCGACGTCGCCCGCGGTCGCGAACGCGATTTTCAACGCGATTGGCGTACGCCTCACCGAAATTCCGATCCGGCCAGACCGCATCGTCGCCGCCTTGAAGGGGAGGACTGCGGCATGAACGCCTCGTCAGCAACATCAGCAGGTGGCGCACCCGAATTCCGCGCCGCCGGCACGGATCTGTCCGAGCGTCGCCGCAGCGGGGTGTCCCGTGGGCCCATCGTCGATCTCTCCATGACATCAGGCATGATTGGGATCGACTGGGCCGCGGATGGCTCGGCCCGCATCGGCGCATTCACCACGATCGCGGCGATCGCGTCCGATGAACGCATCCGTGATGCTTATCCCGGCATCGCCGCCGCCGCGCAAGGTCTCGCCACGCCGCAGATCCGGCATCTGGCGACGCTCGGCGGTAACCTCGCTCAGCGTTCGCGCTGCTGGTATTTCCGCAATCCGCAGATCGACTGTTTCAAGAAGGGCGGTTCCGACTGCCCGGCGAGGTCGGGCAATCATCTCTATCATGCAGCATTCGATCTCGGGCCTTGCGTGGCCCCGCATCCGTCGACCATGGCCATGGCGCTGCTCGCCTATGATGCGACGATCACTACAGACCGGCGCAGCCGATTGTCGCTGCCTGATCTCATCGGCGACGGCACCAACAGCGCTGTGGACCATGCGCTTGAGCCCGGCGAAAGAATAGATGCCATCTCATTTCCCGCGCCGCTCGCCTCCGAGCGTGCCTATTACAAGCGCGCCATCAGCCGCAGTTATGCGGAATGGCCGCTGGTCGAGGTCTGCGCGCGCGCCGTGGTATCCGGCGGCATCTTCCGGCATGTCCGCATCGCCGCCGGCGGCATCGCCCCGGTGCCGCTGCGCCTGACGGCGTGCCAGGCGGCGTTGGAGGGAAAGCCGGCAAACGCGGAAACCATCGCGCAAGGCGCGCAGCTCGCGACGTCAGGCGCAAAGCCGCTGCCGATGACCGGATACAAGCTCGATCTGCTGGTTGGCCTGGTGCGGGACGTGGTGGAGCGGATTGCGAAGTAGGGCAGCCGGTGCTCGCACGATCAAGCCGGTGCTCGATTCCAAGAACGTCATGAATGGGCAAGATGCCGCGTCTTTCATGAGGGCTCGCGAGACGCGAGTCTCAGGCGGATACTTTGCGGCGGTAGCGAATGCTGGATGGTGAGCGTCCATAGAGTTCGAGAAAGGTGGCGTTGAATCGACGCACGCTGCCGAAGCCGGCCCGATAGGCAATCTGGACCAATGGTTCATTCGTCTCGTCGATCAGGCGTTTCGCGCGTTGTACACGCCTCGTCTTCGCCACTTGCTGCGGGCTGGCCCCGACGTGCCGTTCGAACAGGCGCGCAAGGTGGCGTGCGCTCACTCCGAGCCGATTGGCCAGTGCAGCAACCGAACCGTCATCCAACGCGCCACCGTCGATCAATTTCAAGGCGCGCACGACGGTTGAGCGCGTGCCATTCCAGGCGGCGCAAAAGGGCGCGGTCTCCGGACGGCAGCGCAGACAAGGCCGGTATCCCGCCGCTTCGGCCGCCGCCGCCGTCGGATAATAAGCCACGTTACGGGTCAACGGCTGCTTCACTGGGCAAACCGGGCGGCAGTAGATTCGCGTGGTCTTCACGGCCGTGAAGAAATGGCCGTCATAGCGCGGATCGCGCCGCAAGCGCGCAGTGTTGCACACCTCAAAACTGAGCATGACTCACTTTAGCGCAGAGTCCGGCCCGAAGAACAGCCGTGAGATGATCAGGTCCGATTCCGGCCAGCGGCGTCGGTACGCCCTTCTTATAGAGCAATGCCAGATCCGCTGAACAGAGTTGGAGGAGCAAAATGAACAGCACGAAGTCCAAAGAGGTTGTCATCAGCGCCTGGAAGACCTTCAAAAGCCGTGATGCCAAACTGATCGCGGGGCTGTTCACTCCCGATGCCGAATGGATCGCACCGGCCGGAAACGCAACGGCAGTCGCACTCAAGCACACCGACCATATGATCGGACCGAACCAAATCGCGCACTTCATTGCCTCGGAAATGCATAGTCTGTTCTCGAACGTCGACATCTCGTTTCGAGGCATTCATGCCGACGGCGATACTGTGGTCGTCGAGGAGCGGATGCGAGCCACTCTTCCTGGAGGCAAGCCGTACGAAAACGACTATTGCTTCATTTTCGTCTTGTCGGGCGACCGCATCAAGCTGGTTCGTGAATACATGGACACCCGGAAGGGCTGGCAGATGATTTTCGAGCCGCTTTAACTCGATCTGCAGGTTGGCCTGGTGCGGAATGTGGTGGAGCGGCTTGCGAAGCGGGGCAGCCGGGTTCGCATTCATTCGCCGTCATCGTCGTCCTGCAGGATCGTTTCCGATAGGAGCTCGGCGGCCTTCTGAAGCGGGGCGATGAAACGGTCGAGTTCGGCGAAGCTCACGCGAGCTGCCGGGACGGAGACGCCCAGGCACGCGATCAGCTCACGCTCCGGCGACAGGATGGGGACGGCACATCCAACCACGCCCTTGACGTACTCCTCGTTGGTCTTGGCCCAGCCGCGCTGACGGGTCTCCTCGAGCACCTTCATCAGGGCGTCGTAGTCTGCGATCGTCGTGTCCGTAAATTTCGTCAGCGTGAGCGCGCGGCACAGCTTCTCGCGCGCTTTCCCCGGCAAGCGGCTCATGTAGATCTTGCCTGTCGACGTGCAGTGCAGCGGCGCCGCTTCGCCCGGATTGAATTGCAATCCCTGTGGCTGCGAGACGCGGACGCTATCGACATAGGCCACCATGTTGTCGCGCACGACGCCGATCTCGCATTGCTCGCCGATTTCGCCGGCGACCGCGCGCAGCACGGCATGCCGGCGCGCGGTGCGGAATGCTGCGCCGATGACCTTGGCGGACAGAGTGACGAGCTGATTGCCGACGACATAGCGCTTGGTCCCGAGCGCCTTCTGAAGCAGGCCGCGCTCCTCAAGATTTCCGATCAACCGATGGGCGGTCGGAAGCGGAAGGCCAAGCGCCTGCGCGATCTCCGCGACCGACGCGGCTTTGGTTTGACCGGCGACGTGCCCGACGATCGCAAAGGCGCGATCGAGTGGTCCGTCGGTTCTGGCTGGGTCCATCATTCGCACCTCCCTTAGTAAATTATCATTTTTCGGAATAAAAACTATTGAAATATGAAAAAGATATTAGACGGCTCTCCCTCGTTGCTCATATCGTTGGCTTCGCCGGCCGGTGAACAGGATTTGTGCAATGCAAACCGGGTCCCACGGGCGGCGCGCCGAACAGGAGAGTGGGATGTCAGGTCATTACGACGTCGATGCCGTGCGGAAGGAATTCCCGGCTGCCGAGCGGATGACCTATCTCGATTCCGGCTTCCAGGCGCCGCTTGCGCGCCCCGTGAAGGCGGCGATCGACCTCTTTCTCCGTGAAGGCCTCGAGACGGCCGGCCCGAAGAGCGTGTGGCTCGACCGCGTCGAGCAGACGCGCGCCAAGGTCGCGCGATTCCTCGGCGTGTCCGCCGACGAGATCGCCTTCACCAAGAACACCTCGGAAAGCATGAACATCGCCGCGAACGCCCTGCGGCTGCGGGCGGGCGACAATGTCCTGATGGTTCATGGCGATCACCCGAACAATGCATACGCCTTCCTCAACCTGCAACGGCAGGGCGTCGAGGTGCGGTTCGTGCCGATGACCGATGTGGTGGATGCCGCGAGCTTTCGTCCCCACGTAGATGCAAACACCCGCGCGATCTCGATGTCGCATGTGACCTTTCACGCCGGTCACCGCTTCGATATCGAAAGTGTCGGTGCCCTGTGCGCGGAGAAGGGCCTCCATTTCATCGTCGATGTGATGCAGGCGATCGGCGTGGTGCCGATCGATGCAAAGGCCATCCGCGCGAGCTTCATCGGATCGGGCAGTCACAAAGGCCTGCTCGTTCCCCAGGGGCTCGGGCTCCTTTATTGGGACAGCACACTTGCCGAACTCGAGCCCGCTTATCTCGCCGCTGCGAGCCTTGCGGAGATTCCGGCCGACCTCATCGCGCGGCCGGACAAGCTCACGCCGGCTCCGAGCGCCCGTCGCTTCGAGCTCGGCAACTTCAATCTCCCTGCGATCCATGCGCTTGGCGCCTCGCTCGACCTGATCACGCAGATCGGCATCGAGAACATCCAGAACCACTGCTTCGAACTCGGTGATCATCTCATCGCAGAGCTCGATGCGCTCGATATCCGCCTCGTCGGTCCACGCGACCGGAAACACCGCGCGCCGCATATCTACGTCGTCGCACTGCCTGCGGCCGAGTGGCTCGGTTACTTCGAAGACAATGGCGTGCGCGTTTCGCCGGAACGGGACGGCATTCGGGTGTCGTTCGGCATGTTCAACACATCAGCGGACGTCGACCGCCTGATCGAGCTCATCCGCGGGCGCGGCGTCAAGACATCATCCAGGGCCGCCTAGAAGGCGGTGTAGGCCAGAGATCCAGAGAGAGGGTGCAGGACATGAGGAAGTTTGCACGGATGCTGGGGGCTCTGTCGGGCCTTGTGATCGTCACTGCCATGGTCGAGCCGTCGGTCGCGGCTGACAGCCCGACGCTGACCAAGATCAAGTCCGGCGGCGCGATCACGATCGGCTACCGCGAGGCGTCGATCCCGTTCTCTTACCTCGGTCCCGATCAAAAGCCGATCGGCTTCTCGCTCGATCTCTGCGCCGCCATCGTCGAGCGCATCAAGACGGAGCTCAATCTGCCCAATCTTATGGTCAACTATACGCCGGTGAACTCGTCCAACCGCATCCCGCTGATTCAGAGCGGCACCGTCGATATCGAATGCGGCGGAACGGCCAACGACAAGAAGCGGCAGGAGCAGGTGTCATTCTCGGTGACGACCTTCGTCAGCCAGCCGCGCTGGCTGGTCAAGGCCGACAGCGGCCTGAAGGCCGCCGGCGATCTCAAGGGCAAGACGATTGTCGTCACGCAAGGCTCAAACGCGATCGGCTTCGCGCAAGGCGTGAACGCCAAGGAGCAGCTCGGCCTCAACATCGTCCAGGCCAAGGATCACGCGGAATCATTCTTGATGTTGAATACGGGGCGTGCCGCAGCCTTCATGGAAGACGACATCCTTCTCGCGGGCCTCAAGGCTGCAGCACCGAAACCGGATGCGCTGATCTTCCTTCCCGAAGGTTATGCGAGGATCTATTACGGGCTGATGTTCACGAAGGGCGATGCCGGCTTCAAGGCACTCGTCGACGATGTTCTGTCAAAACAGATGGCGTCGGGACAGTTCGAGAAGACCTACACGAAATGGTTCACCAGGCCGATCCCGCCCAAGGGTGAGAATCTCGCGTTTCCGCTCACCGATACGCTGATGGAGCGGATTGCGAATCCCAGCGACGCGGTCGACTGACCGGAAACGCTGCGGGACTCGATCAAGGTCGCCTTCGCTCGCACCGATAACTCTGAGGTTTGCGATGTTCGGAGTGCTTTTTGAACAGACGGCGGATGGCCAGCGCTATATCGACTGGCTTCTCGCAGGCCTCGGCTGGACGCTGGCGCTGGCCTTCTTCGGCTGGTGGATCGCCTTCGCCGTCGGCGTTGTCGTCGGGATCGGCCGTACCGTGCAGAACCGCTTTGTTACGGCACTCGCGCGGCTCTATGTCGAGATATTCCGGAACATTCCCGTCCTGGTGCAGATGTTCCTCTGGTACTTCGTGTTGCCGGAGATTCTTCCGAGCCGGCTCGGCGACGCCATCAAGCAGATCCCGCCGCCCTGGGGATCGTTCTTCCCGGCGCTGGCGTGCCTCGGACTCTACACCGCGGCACGCATTGCCGAGCAGGTGCGCGCGGGCATCGAGGCCTTGCCGAAGGGCCAGACCGAGGCGGCGAGCGCACTCGGTCTTGGCGGATATCTGACCTATCGCCACGTCATCGTCCCGCAGGCGCTGCGACTGATCGTGCCGAGCCTGACCAGCGAGGTCATGGGCATCTACAAGAATACGTCCGTGGCGCTCACGATCGGCCTGATGGAGTTGACTGCGCAGGCGCGGCAGATCAGCGAAGCGACCTTCCAGACCTTCACTGCCTTCGGTGCCGCAACGCTGATCTATCTCGTGCTGGCGCTCGTCGCCTATCAATCGATGATGCTCATCGACAAGGCCGTGCGCATTCCGGGCTCCACCCCGACGAAGGACCCGATCGAGCCGGCCCTGGCGGACGACGTGGAGCCGGGCGCCGCCTTGCCCCGCGGATTGGAGGTCGTGAAATGAACAGTCTCGATTTCTCGATCCTCCTTCAGGCCTGGCCTTATCTCTGGTCGGGACTGCTGTTCTCCCTCGCGCTGACCGCAGCAGCCTTCGTCATCGGCATGATGCTGGGGACCTGCTTTGCCCTTGCGCAGCACCTCGAGGTACCCGTCGTCAGCCAGATCGTGCGCGCCTACATCGCATTGATCCGCTCGGTCCCGCTGATCCTCGTGTTGTTCTGGTTCTTCTTCCTGGTGCCGATCGTGCTCGGGCACCTCTACGGCAATGGCCGCCCGATTCCGATCGGCGCGACCTGGACGGCCTTCATCACTTTTGGACTGTTCGAGGCAGCCTATTATTCGGAGATCATCCGTGTCGGATTGCGCGCGGTGAACAGGGGGCAGTTCGAAGCCTGCCAGGCGCTCGCGCTGTCCACCTTCGATACCTACCGATCCGTGATCCTGCCGCAGGTGATCCGTGTCGCGAGCCCGATCATCCTGAGCCAGACCATCATCCTGTTCCAGGACACTTCGCTCGTTTACGTGCTCTCGCTGACCGATCTCCTCGGCGCGGCCTCGAAGCTCGCGCAGCTCAACGGCCGGCTCGTCGAGATGTATCTCGTGGTCGCGGTGGCCTACCTCGCCATCAGTTCGGCGGCGTCGCAGTGCGTCGCATCGCTCAGGCGGCGATATGCTCTTGGCGGAGCACACCGCTAAAACAGAGAGGAGATGAAGATGCAACAGCAAGGCGCTGTGAGCCCGAGCGATCATTCTTCCGCGATCGTCGTCGTGGAGAAACTGGTGAAGCGGTTCGGCCGCTTCACCGCGCTGAATGATGTCAACCTGACCGTCGCCAAGGGCGAGAAGATCGTTCTATGCGGCCCCTCCGGCTCCGGCAAGTCGACCCTGATCCGCTGCATCAACCACATCGAGAGGCACGACGGCGGCCGGATCGTGGTCGACGGCGTGGAGCTGATGGACCGCATGGCCGACATCAACAGCGTTCGCTGCGAGGTCGGCATGGTGTTCCAGAGTTTTAACCTGTTCCCGCACCTCTCGGTCGTCGAGAACTGCATGCTGGCGCCGATCAAGGTGCGAGGGCTCTCGCGCCCTGAGGCGCACGAGCGTGCGATGAGGCTGCTCAGGAAGGTCCGCATTCACGGTCAGGCGGACAAATATCCCGCACAGCTCTCGGGCGGTCAGCAGCAGCGCGTCGCTATCGCCCGCGCGCTGTGCATGCAGCCGAAGATCATGCTGTTCGACGAGCCGACCTCCGCGCTCGATCCGGAGATGGTGAAGGAGGTGCTGGACACGATGGTGCAGCTCGCAGGCGAAGGCATGACCATGGTGTGCGTGACCCATGAAATGGGCTTTGCCCGCGAGGTCGCCGACCGCGTCGTGTTCATGGACCAGGGCAGCATCGTCGAGGAGGGGGAGCCGGCGAGTTTCTTCCGCTCGCCTCGCACGAAGCGCGCGAAGGACTTTCTCAACCAGATCATCCACTAGAGGGGATGTGAGCGGGGGGCGCCCGCGCCGGGTCTTTCCGGTGCCCTCCGCGCGCCGGCTGACCAGCGCACATACCGGGCCAAACAGGCCTGCGGAAGCGTCAAATTGCGCCTCACGCAATGCAAGAGGCGGCTTTATTCCCGCCATGGATGCTTTAAGGAAGGGCCTATCAGAATTAGGTCGCGGCCCGGCTTGCGGCGCGCGCGACCCTGGTTCAGGCAGAAGGGGCCGGTTGGCGCGCCCGACAGATGAGAAGGATTTGAAGCAATGATCCAAACCGTTGGTATCATCGGGGCTGGCACCATGGGGAACGGCATCGCCCAGGTCTGTGCCGCGGCCGGGCTTTCGGTCGTGATGGTCGATATCTCCGACGCGGCGGTGGGTCGCGGGATTGCGACCGTCGGCGGCAGCCTCGAGCGACTGGTCAAGAAGGAGAAGATTTCGGCGGCCGATCGCGAGGCGACGCTCAAGCGCATCACCGGCACCACCGACCGTGCCAAGTTCGCGGACTGCGACCTCGTCATCGAGGCCGCGACCGAGAACGAGGAGCTCAAGGTCAAGATTCTCAAAGACCTCTGCGTGAGCCTGTCGCCGCGCACGCTGATCGCCACCAACACCTCGTCGATCTCGATCACCAAGCTCGCCGCCGCGACTGATCGTCCCGATCGCTTCATCGGCATGCATTTCTTCAATCCGGTGCCGGTGATGCAGCTTCTGGAGCTGATCCGCGGCTTGCAGACCTCCGACGACACCCACGCCAAGGCACTCGATTTCGCCCAGCGTGTCGGCAAGGTCGCGATCACAGCCAAGAACAGCCCGGGCTTCGCCGTCAACCGCATCCTCTGCCCGATGATCAACGAGGCGATCTTCGCGCTTCAGGAGGGGATCGCGACGGCCGAGGAAATCGACGCCGGCATGAAGCTTGGCTGCAACCACCCGATCGGGCCGCTCGCGCTCGCCGATCTCGTCGGGCTCGACACCATGCTGTCGGTGATGGAGGTCTTCTACAAAGGTTTCAACGACCCGAAATACCGTCCGGCGCCCTTGCTCAAGGAAATGGTCGATGCCGGCCATCTCGGCCGCAAGACCGGCCAAGGCTTCTATACCTATAACGCCTGATAGAGCTTGAGGCCGCGATCGCCGAGGCGGCCAACTCATTTCCGTAACTGGCGGCCGGCTCGAACGGCCGCCAGTTCATCGTCGAAATCTGCACTTTCGTTCCGAAGTTTGTGCTCCAACAAAGAGGGCGTGCCGCTATCCGCTTACCGTCGCCTTGCTCCAGCGAAATCGGGACTGCGGACTGCGATGACTGTCATTGAAATCGATCACTCCCGCACGCGCGCCAAGGCGGGTGCGGCCAGGGTGGACGCGCGCAAGAGAGCCGCAATGGCAACATCGCGCGTGGTGCCGCAAGCCGTTTCAGGACGCATACGGCGGATCAAGTGGGCCATCCTCCTCCTGACGCTCTCGATCTACTACATCACTCCGTTCCTGCGCTGGGACCGCGGGCCGAATGCGCCCGACCAGGCCGTGCTGCTCGACTTCGCGCATGGCCGTCTCTATGCCTTCTTCATCGAGATATGGCCTCAGGACCTCTACCTCGTCACCGGACTGCTGATCCTCGCATCGGTCATCCTGATCCTAGCGAATGCGCTTGCGGGGCGGGTGTGGTGCGGTTTCGCCTGTCCGCAAACGGTTTGGACCGATCTGTTCCTCCTGGTCGAACGCCTCGTTGAAGGCGACAGGCGCGAGCGGCTGAAGAACATGAACGCTCCGCTGACCGTCGCGCGGGCGCTCCAAATCGGCATCAAGCACAGCACCTGGCTGCTGATCTCGCTGATGACTGGCGGCACGCTGATCTTCTATTTCACGGATGCGCCCGACCTCGTTCGCGCATTTACGGGCGGCGACGTCTCCGCGACGGCTCTGACCTGGATCGCCGTCTTCACCGGGACGACCTATGGCCTTGCGGGCTTCGCGCGCGAGCAGGTCTGCACCTTCATGTGTCCCTGGCCGCGGCTGCAGGGCGCGATCTGGGATCCGGAAGCCTTCACGGTCAACTATCGCGACTATCGGGGCGAGCAGCGTATGTCGGCCAAGAAGGCCACGGAACTTCGCGCGCGCGGCGAGGCCGCCGGCGATTGCGTCGATTGCGGCCTGTGCGTCAACGTCTGTCCGATCGGGATCGACATTCGCGAGGGGCCGAATTTCGCCTGCATCAATTGCGGACTCTGCGTCGATGCCTGCGACAGCGTCATGAGAAGGCTCGATCGCCCCCGCGGCCTGATCGATTATGAAAGCTGGCGCAACATCGAGCGGGGTCATCGCGGCGAGGCCCGTGCCTCACGGCTGGTGCGCCCGAAAACCGTCGCGCTCGCGGTGGTCAGCGTCGGATTGGCGGCTGGTCTCGCCGGATTGCTGGCGACCAAGGCAACGGGCGCCATAGCGGTGCTGCACGACCGCGATCCCCTGGCTGTGACC
This sequence comes from Bradyrhizobium sp. UFLA05-112, assembly GCF_053572325.1. Lineage (NCBI taxonomy): Bacteria > Pseudomonadati > Pseudomonadota > Alphaproteobacteria > Hyphomicrobiales > Nitrobacteraceae > Bradyrhizobium > Bradyrhizobium sp. UFLA05-112. The sequence goes on from NZ_JBANBK010000093.1 coordinate 16,698, forward strand.
CTGTCCGATGGCTCGGTCAGAAATGCCTACACCGTCAAGCTTCTCAACAAGGCAAGCGTCGCCCACCACTACACTTTGACGATAAAAGGCATAGATGCGAGCCTGAGCATCGTTGGTCACGACGATGGAACTCCCATCAGCGTCGAAGCGGATGGCTCGGAATCGCTGCGGGTCACCCTGACCACGGCGAATCCGAAGGACGCCGATGTGGTTTTCACCGCCAGCGACGAGATCGGAGGGTCGGTGCTATCGACCGCCGACAAGTTCGTGGCTCGCTGAAGGGCATGGAATAAGAAGACTTGGAATAAGAAGACTTGGAACACGAGGACTTGGAACAACGCGAATGGATGCCGAGAACGAGATGCCTGACCGGATGACGATCGATCGCAAGGCGGCGGCGGAACGGCGCAGCCTGCTTGCCCAGGACGTGATGGAGCGAACCGGGATCAACGAGGCGATGATCGGGGAACTGGTCGCGCGGTTTTATGGCCGCGTGCGCGAGGATGCGTTGCTCGGTCCGGTGTTCGCGATCGTGAAGAATTGGGACGAGCATCTTTCCAAGCTGCGCGATTTCTGGTCGTCGGTAGTGCTGACCACCGGGCGCTATCACGGCCAGCCGATGCGAGCGCATCTTCCGCTCAGCCTGATCGGCGATCATTTCGATCGCTGGCTCGATCTGTTCGAGCAGACCGCGCGTGAGGTCTGTCCACCGGCCGCGGCGGCTTTGTTCATCGACAAGGCGCGGCGCATTGCCGACAGCTTTGAAATGGCGGCAGCGACGCAAAGCGGGCGCATGTTCACGCCGCGGCACATGCTGCGCTCTTGAAAATGATATGCCTGCCTGACAAACGTGCAGCCATCTTGAATTGAATCTGCAACGCGCGACGCGATGGCGCGTCGCACCAATTCCAACATGTTCGGTCTGATCTGCAAAATGATCATGCCCGATCGTGCATCTTGACATTGCGATCGCAAAACGCCTGTGAATGCGCATTTTTGCATTCAATCAAAGCGAGCATCATGAGAATGATGCACTGCGGCGCAAATTCTTCGCCTTCTTTTTGGCAGAGTCCCAGCGCCTGCTGGCGTGCATGACGCATTCAACGCACACCACGTCGTCTCTACCCTCCGCCAACATTGAGGAACCTGAAGCCTGCGTCTGTGCGGCGCAGACGCGACGAACGCTGTTGATCGGTGCACTTGCCACCTCGGCTTGCCTTGCTGGCTCCGGGCGCGGCGCGGCGGGCGAAGATCCGCCGGGCGCAGACGAGCGGCCGCAGAAGGGCGATGTGCTGGTGTTCTCCGAAGGCGATCACGAAGGCAAGCTCGTCACGCCCGCCGATCTGCCGCTTGGCGGCCCGCCGGGGCATGCCTGGCCGAAGGATCCCAAGACATCGGTGGTGCGCAGCGCCTCGCGCCTCAACGAGATCCTGATCATCCGGCTCGATCCCGCCGAGCTCGACGATCAGACGCGCGCGCGTGCGCAGGACGGCATCGTCGCCTATTCGGCGATCTGCTCCCATGCCGGCTGTCCCGTCACCGCCTGGGTCAAGAGCGATGTCGGCGACAAGGAGGTGTTCAAGTGCATGTGCCACAATTCCGAATACGATCCGCGACAGGGCGCGCAGGTCGTGTTCGGGCCAGCGCCGCGACGGCTTGCAGCGCTGCCGCTGGCACTCACTGACGGCGCGCTCAGCGTCGCCGGCAATTTCATCGGAAAGGTAGGTGGCCAGCAGCCAGGGTGATCAGCCGCGGGTCGCGCCCGCGCGCCAGAAGCGGTCGCGCCCGCAGGCGTGCGGGCGAGGAGACAAACAAACTTCAAGAATTCAAGCAGCAAGAATTCAAAAGGGGAAACGTCCATGACCAGAAAACAATGGTTGTTGTCCGGCTTCGTCGCCTTCACCTGCATCGTCTCGACCTCCGCGGGCGCCGGTCCGATCGAGAGTTACACGCCAGTCACGTCGCAGCGTCTGGAAAATCCGGAACCCGGCAACTGGATGCTGTATCGCCGAACTTATGACGGGCAGGGCTATAGCCCGCTCGACCAGATCAATACCAGCAACGTCAAGGATCTCACGCCGGTCTGGACTTTCGCCACCGGCGTGATCGAAGGCCATGAGGCGCCGCCGATCGTCAATAACGGCGTGATGTTCGTGGCGACTCCGATGGGGCAGGTGATCGCGCTGAACGCCAAGACCGGCGACGAATACTGGCGCTACAAGCGGCAGCTCCCTGACGACCTGTTCCAGCTGCATCCGACCAGCCGCGGCGTCGGCCTGTGGGACGACAAGCTTTATCTCGCCACCACCGACGACCACGTCGTTGCGCTCGACGCCAAGACCGGCAAGGTGGTCTGGGATACGAAGGTGCAAGACTACAAGAAGGGCCAGTACATGACCCTGATGCCGCTCGTCGTCGACGGCAGGGTCATCGTCGGCGGCTCCGGCGGCGAGCTCGGCGTGCGCGGTTACGTCGCTGCATTCGACGCCAAGGACGGCAAGGAATTATGGCGCACCTTCACCATTCCAGGTGAGGGCGAACCCGGTCACGACACCTGGCAAGGCGACGACTGGAAGACCGGTGGCGGCTCGGCCTGGATGACCGGCACCTACGACAAGGACTTGAAGACGATCTACTGGGGTGTCGGCAACGCCGCGCCATGGCCCGGCGACAGCCATCCCGGCGATAATCTCTACACCTCGTCGGTGATCGCGCTCGATCCCGCCAACGGCAAGATCAAGACCTATCACCAGTATCACCAGAATGACTCCTGGGACTGGGACGAGGTCGACGCGCCGATGCTGGTCGATCTGCAACGCAACGGCCGCTCGATCAAGAGTCTGATCCATCCGGGACGTGATGCGATCTTCTGGGTGCTCGAGCGCACACCGACCAAGATCAACTACGTCGCTGGCTGGCCGTTCGTCTCCACCGACGTCTGGAAGGGCATCGATGCCGAGAGCGGCCGGCCGATCGTCGATCCCGCGCATAAGCCGGTGATCGGCAAACGCGTCGAGTTCTGCCCGTCGCTGTGGGGCGGCAAGGACTGGCCTTCGGCGGCCTACAGCCAGAAGACCGGCCTCGTCTACGTTCCCGCCAATGAAAACTTCTGCGGTGGCTTCACTGGCGAGAAGGTGGCGCTCAAGCCCGGCGAGCTCTGGCTCGGCACAAAGCCGGAAGATATTGGCCTGAAGGCGAAGCCCGGTGCGGATCATTTCGGCGAGCTCCAGGCCTGGGATCCCGCGACCGGCAAGAAGCTGTGGCAGCACGACTTCCCGAAGTCGCAGCTGTTCGGCTCGGTGACGGCGACCGCGGGCGATCTCGTCTTCGCTGGTGGCACCAACGACCGCTACTTCCGCGCCTTCGACGCCAAGACCGGCGAGCTGCTATGGCAGCAGAAGACCAACTCCGGCATCATGGGCATGCCGATCTCCTACGAGATCGACGGCACGCAATATGTCGCGATCCAGTCCGGCTGGGGCGTCGACGCGCAACGCATCCAGGATGCGCTTGCGACCAACAACATCGGCATTGAGGCCAACGTGCCGCAGGGCGGCGTGATCTGGGTGTTCGCGCTGAAGAAATAGGGCGGACCGACCCCGAGCAGCGCGGCCAGGGGGGCAACGAATGCGGCGGACGAAACGTCCGCCGCATTCTGCTTGTTGAGCTGTGAGGCGGGCTTACTTGCCCTCGCGCTCGACCTTGCCCTTCTCCTTCGCGTTCATCTCCTTGACCTTCGGGTCCTGACTGGACTGCCCCGTGGTCTGGTTGGTCGAAGCGGGGGGAGCATTGCTCGGCAGCGAGGTCTGGTCCGGCGTTGAGGGACGCGTCGCGGTGGCCGGAGGCGTCGTGTTGCCCTGTGCCTGACTTTGGGCCTGTGCGGTCAAAAGAAAGGCGCCCGACAGCACCAAGACTGCGAGCGCCCGTGAGGTGATGTCCATCGATCTCTCCTGTCGGATCGATGGCAACGGCGAACTGTCGCCTAACGTTCCCTCATCACGCCTCCAATTGCTTGCCGATCGGCAGGGAGCGGATGCGCTTGCCGGTTGCAGCGAAGATCGCGTTGATCAGCGCCGGCGCGAATGGCGGAACGCCGGGCTCGCCGACGCCGCTCGGCGGCGTGTCGGGCCCCGGAGTCACGATATGGACGTTGGTCACCAGTGGAGATTCGTCCATCCGGACCACAGGGAAGTCGTCATAGTTCTTCTGCTGGACCTTGCCGTCCCTGAAGGTGATCTCGCCGTACTTGGCGAGGCTCAGGCCCATGATCGCGGCGCCCTCGATCTGCGACTGGATGCGCTCGGGATTGACGAAGGTGCCGCAGTCGATGGCGGTGTCGACCCGCGGGATCGTCAGCTTGCCCTTGTCGTCGACGGCCGCTTCCACGATCGTCGCGATGTAGCTGACGAAGCTGCGGTGCACGGCGATGCCGAGGCCATGGCCCTTCGGCACCTGGCGGCCCCATTCGCCCTTCTCGGCCACCAGCTCGACCACCTTGCGCAGGCGCGCGGTGTCGATCGGATAGCTGTCGTAGGGCTCGCCATAGTTCCAGAGGTCCTTCACCGAGGCGAGCTTGACGATGCGGGGCGAGCCGATCAGCTCGAGCAGCATGTCCTTCTGATCGCGGCCGGTGGCCTGCGCGATCTCGCCGACCATCGACTGCACCGCGAAGGCGCGCGGGATATTGGAGACCGAGCGGAACCAGCCGATCCTGGTATGGGCGGCCGCTTCCGGATTCTCGCAGGAGATGTTGGCGATCTCGAAGGGCATGTCGACGAGGCCCATGCCGAGTTCGAACGAGGCCTGGTGCACGGTGCCCGCCGCGAATGTCGAGGCGATGCTGGGCGCAACGCTGCGGTGGCGCCAGGCGATCACCTTGCCGCTCTTGTCGAGGCCGGCCTCGATGCGCTCGACCGAGACGGTGTGCAGGAAGCCGTTGTGGAGATCATCCTCGCGCGTCCACTGCACCTTCACGGGCGCGCCGAGCTCCTTGGAGAGCAGGGCGGCCTCGAGCGCATAGTCGCATTTCGACTTGCGGCCAAAGCCGCCGCCGAGCAGCGTTACGTTCACGGTCACGTTCTGCTCGGGGATGCCGAGCGTCTTGGCGACGTCCTCGCGGGTACCGCCGGGGCTCTGCACCGGCGCCCAGATCTCCGCCTTGTCGCCCTTGACGTCGGCAACAGCCACCGGCGGCTCCATGCTGACATGGGCGAGGTGAGGGATGTAGTACTCGCCGACGATCACCTTGTCGGCGCTCTTGAGCGCGGCATCCGCATCGCCCTCGTTGCGCACGACGAGGCCTGGTTTGCGCGCGGCCTCCTCGAGCTCCTTGCGGTAGGCGACCGACTCGTAGTTGCCGTTCGGCCCGTCATCCCAGACGAGCTTCAGCGCATCGCGACCCTTGATCGCAGCGCCCGTATTGCGGGCGATCACGGCCACACCGCCGAGGGGCTGGAATTTCGACGGCCACGGCCAGCCGCGCACCTGCATCACCTTCTCGACGCCCGAGACCTTCATCGCGTCGGCCGGGTCGAAGGAGACCAGCTTGCCGCCGGTCACCGGCGGACGCGCAATGACGGCGTATTTCATGCCGGGCAGCCGCACGTCGGCGCCGTAGCCTGCCTTCCCCGTGGTGATGTCGTGGAGGTCAACGATGCCGATCTGGCCCTTGGTGAGATAACGGAAATCCTTGGGGTCTTTCAGCTTGAGGCTGTCGACGCTCGGCAAGGATTCCTTGGCTGCGTCGGCTGCGAGCTCGCCGAAGCCGAGCTTGCGTCCGCTCGCGCTGTGAACGACCTCGTGATTGGCCGCTTTCACTTCCGTCGCCGGCACGCCCCAGCGCTTGGCTGCGGCCTGCTCCAGCATGATGCGCGCAGAGGCGCCGATCTGGCGCATCGGGATCAGATAGTGTCGCGTGCTGCGAGAGCCGTCGGTGTCCTGGTTGCCGAACTTGACCTCGTCGCCATGGGCCTGCTGGACCTTCACCCTCGACCAGTCGGCTTCCATCTCTTCGGCGACGATCAGCGGCAGGCTGGTGCGCACGCCGGTGCCCATTTCCGAGCGGTGCGCGACGATGGTGACGATGCCGTCGGGAGCGACCGCGACGAACACGCGCGGGTCGACCACGACGCCGTGCGGCATCTTCCCGGCGCCGGTCTCATAGGCGAACGCCTGGCGCGACATCACGGGCGCGGCGAGCACGAAGCCGCCGGTGACGCCCAGTCCCTTCAGGATGCTGCGGCGGGAAACCTTCTCGATCCTGACGTGCTTCTCGAAGCCACGAAGCTTCTTTGGGTTGTCGATGAAATTCATGGTCACACCCCCGTCGATGCGAGATGGACGGCATTCTCGATGCGCTGGTAGCAGCCGCAGCGGCAGATGTTCCCCGCCATCGCCTCGCGGATCTGGTCGTGTGACGGCTTGGGATTGTCCATCAGCAGGGCCGCGGCCTGCATGATCTGGCCGGCCTGGCAGAAGCCGCATTGGGGAACATTGACCTGGCGCCACGCTTTCTGCACGGGATGATCGCCGTTCGGATGCAGGCCTTCGATGGTCGTGACCTCGCGACCCGCAACGTCGTTGACCGAAGTGATGCAGGCGCGCACAGCTTCCTTGTCGACGATGACGGTGCAGGCGCCGCACAGCGCCTGGCCGCAGCCGAATTTGGTGCCGGTCAGCCCGACTTCGTCGCGGAGAAACCAGAGCAGCGGAAGATCCGGGTCGCCATCCCAGCTTTGTTCCTGGCCGTTGATTTTTATCTTGATCATGATCGTTTCTCGCTCTTCTTAAGCCAATGATCCGATGGGCGTGATTGATTGGTGTGGCGGCGTCCGCATCCTCTGCTTCCGCAAGCCCAAGCAACTCCCGGGGCGGAGGGGATGACGACGGGCGATGTCTGGAATGTGCTCGATACCTCCCGGTTGATTCTTTTTTGATGATTTTCGCGCGGCATCGTGACGAGCGTGATGCTAGCAGAAACCGGACACCGCGGACATCACAGCCGCTTGTGTTCGCGACCAGATTGCATCTGCGATTTGTCAAAAGGTGGGCGCGATCCGTCGCTTGCCCCTTGCGCGGTGCGGCAGAGCATCATTGCGACCGACATAAAAAAGCTTCGTCCGGCGGGACAGCGCGGACGAAGCAGGAGACCTCAGTCGAGGGAGGGAAAACGCAGGGACACAAGCTTTGCGAGCTGGCGACGCTGCGGAGTGTACAAATCTCGATGCTGAGGGAACCCACCGCCACACGAGCACATGGGCGGCAATGCCGGCCATCTGGTTCGCGCCCGATCCGAGAGGACCCGACCGGCTCGCTGGGTTCAGGACCAGCGAGCCGAAAGGTGGAAAGAACGAACGCGTTGCCTCAGGCAGCCGCTAAGCAGCTTTGTACCTAAGCAGCTTTGGCCTTCGCGACATGGGTCGCGATCGCGTCCATCAGCGCCGGTGACAGGCAGTCATAGGGCTCAAGCCCGATTTCCTTCAGCCGTGAACGGATGTCGGCCATCTGCTCCGGCTTCACGCCCGATTCGATCACCGAGGAGACGAAGGCAGCAAATTGCGGGGCCTGCGAGCCCTGCTCCTGGAACAGTTCGGGATGGATGAAGTCGAGGCCGTAGAACGGGTGGCCCTTGTTCTCGATGCGGCCGTACATGTGCGTGCCGCAGGCCTTGCAGGCGTGGCGCTGGATCACCGCCGACGGATCGACGATCTCCAGCTTGTCGCCGTTCTCGAGCACGGTGACGTTCTGGCGCGGCACCACGGCGACGACGGAGAACGTCGCACCCTGCGGCTTCCAGCACTTCGTGCAGCCGCAGGCGTGGTTGTGCGCCACGTCGCCCTTGATGCCGACCTTGACCGGGTGGTCCTTGCATTTGCAGACCAGCGTGCCACCGGCAAAGCTGCCGCTGCCCTGTTTGAGGCCATTGTCGATCGAGGGATGGAGAGCAACAGTCATGGGACGATCCTCCTTGTGGGTGATGGTTCTGGTTTAGTAGACGACGACCGAGCGGATCGATTTGCCCTCGTGCATCAGGTCGAAGCCCTTGTTGATGTCTTCGAGCTTCAGCACGTGGGTAATCATGGGATCGATCTGGATCTTTCCGTTCATGTACCAGTCGACGATCTTGGGCACGTCGGTGCGGCCCCGCGCGCCGCCGAACGCGGTGCCTCTCCAGTTCCGCCCGGTGACGAGTTGGAACGGGCGGGTGGCGATCTCCTTGCCGGCTTCCGCAACGCCGATGATGATCGATGTTCCCCACCCGCGATGACAGCATTCCAGGGCTTGGCGCATCACCGTGGTGTTGCCGGTACAGTCGAAGGTGTAGTCGGCGCCGCCATCGGTCAGCGTCACCAGGTGCTGGACGATGTCGCCGGTCACCTTCTTGGGGTTGACGAAGTGCGTCATGCCGAACTTGCGGCCCCAATCCTCCTTGGAGTCGTTGATGTCGACGCCGATGATCTTGTCGGCGCCGGCCATCTTGGCGCCCTGGATGACGTTGAGGCCGATGCCGCCGAGGCCGAACACCACGACGTTGGAACCCGGTGTGACCTTGGCGGTGTTGACGACGGCGCCGACACCGGTCGTGACGCCGCAGCCGATGTAGCAGCTCTTGTCGAAGGGGGCATCCTCACGGATCTTGGCGACTGCGATCTCCGGCAGCACCGTGAAGTTCGAGAAGGTCGAGCAGCCCATATAGTGGTAGATCGGCTTGCCCTTGTAGGAGAAGCGGCTGGTGCCGTCGGGCATCACGCCCTTGCCTTGCGTCGCGCGGATCGCGGTGCAGAGGTTGGTCTTTCCGCTCAGGCAGCTTTTGCACTGCCGGCATTCCGGCGTGTAGAGCGGGATGACGTGATCGCCAGGCTTCACCGAGGTCACGCCTGCGCCGATCTCGCGGATGATGCCGGCGCCCTCGTGGCCCAAGATCGAGGGAAAGATTCCTTCGCTGTCAAAACCGTCGAGCGTGTAGGCGTCGGTGTGGCAGATTCCGGTCGCCTTGATCTCGACCAGAACTTCGCCGGCCTTCGGTCCCTCCAGGTCGACCTCGACGATTTCAAGCGGTTTTTTCGCTTCGAAAGCGACCGCGGCACGTGTCTTCATCGTAAGCTCCTCAAATTCTCTCCCGGAGACGCCAAGACGTCGTCTCGACCGTGCACCAATCGTTCATTTCCTGCCCATGCAGGAGTCTTCGGCCTTTGTATAGGCCTCCTTCTTGTCCTCATGCTTGCCCGGCCGCGCGCGACCCCAGGCTTCGTTGGAGCGGGCCCGCAGATAGACGTAGAGATCGTCCATGTAGCAGGCCACGTTCGGATTATCGCCGAAGGCCGGCATCACGTTCTCCTGCGCGGTCGAGACGTTCTTGCGGCCTGAGGCGACGACGCCGAGGAAGTCGGCGTAGCTCATGGTCTTCAGGGAGTCCTTCAACGCCGGAGCGTAGGTCGATCCCATTCCGTCCGGACCATGACAGACATGGCAGTCCGAGTGATAGCGGCGGTATCCGGAATAGGTGTACCAGTCTACGGATCCGTCGGCTGAAACCTTATAGGTCGGATTTCCTTCCTTATCGAGCCACTCACCATTTTCATTTTGCTTGACGGCGCCCGGGTCGCCCGAGCCATCCGCGAATGCAATTCCTCCGGACGCGACGAAGATCATCGCAACTATGACAGAGCAGATTCTACGCAAGAGATTTTTTCCTCGACAGCGCGCGGTGGAGACGAGCCGGCGCGTGGAGTTGATCCACGCGCCGGGACGATACGAGGTCGAGGCTAGTTCGGCAGCGAGAACACGGTCAGCGTACCGCCGAGCGCCGTGTAGTTCGACAGTGCCGCGTAGCCGCCGACTGCGCCGAGACCGGCGGTCGGATCGGTCAGGCCTGCCGCCAGGCCGATGCCGGCCCAGCCGCCCACGCCGGAGAGGACTGCGACGTACTGCTTGCCGCCGTTCTCATAGGTCGTGACGTTGCCGATGATGCCGGAAGGGGTCTTGAACTTGTAGAGCTCCTTGCCGGTCTTGGCGTCGACCGCCTTCAGGTAGCCTTCGAGCGTGCCGTAGAACACCACGCCGCCGGCGGTTGCGAGCGCACCCGACCAGACCGAGAACTGCTCCTTGTTCGACCACACGATCTTGCCGGTCTTGCCGTCCCAGGCGATGAAGTTGCCCATGTTGGTCTCGCCCTGCGGCGGATACATCGAGAGCGTCGCGCCCACATAGGGCTGGCCCGCGGTGTAGCTGACCTTGAACGGCTCGTAGTCCATGCAGACGTGGTTGGTCGGAACGTAGAACAGCTGCGTGTCCGGCGAGTAGGCTGCCGGCTGCTCGTCCTTGGTGCCGAGCGCGGCCGGGCAGATGCCCTTCACGTTGACGTCCTCGCCGGCCTTGTCAGTCGACGCGGCGTCAAGAACCTTCGGACGGCCGTAGGTCGGGGAGTTCTTGTCCATGTCGACGCCGGAGGTCCAGTTCACCTTCGGATCGTACTTTTCGGCGACCAGCAATTCGCCCGTGGCACGGTCGAGCGTGTAGCCGAGACCGTTACGATCGAAATGCGTCAGCAGCTTGCGCGGCTGGCCGCCGATCTGCTGATCCGAGAGGATCATCTCGTTGACGCCGTCATAGTCCCACTCGTCGTGAGGCGTCATCTGGTAAACCCACTTGGCAACGCCGGTATCTGGATTACGCGCCCAGATCGTCATCGACCATTTGTTGTCGCCGGGACGCTGCTTCGGGTTCCAGGTCGAGGGATTACCCGATCCGTAATAGATCAGGTTGAGCTCGGGATCGTAGGAGATCCAGCCCCATGTCGCGCCGCCGCCGATCTTCCATTGATCGCCTTGCCAGGTCTTGAGGCTGGAGTCCTTGCCCACCGGCTTGCCGAGCGCAGTGGTCTTGTCGTCGACCAGAATCTGGTCATCCGGCCCTTCCGAATACCCACGCCAAGCCAGCTTGCCGGTCTTGATGTCGTAGGCGGTCATATGGGCTTGAACGCCGAATTCGCCGCCGGAGATGCCGATCAGCACCTTGTCCTTGACGACCATCGGCGCCGAGGTGCCTGTCTCGCCCTTTGCGGGATCGCCATTCTTCGCGGTCCAGGCAACCTGACCGGTCTTGGCATCGAGCGCGACCAGCGTGGTGTCGGCTTGATGCAGGAAGATCTTGCCGTCGCCATAGGCCAAGCCGCGGTTGACCGTGTCGCAGCACATCACCGGGATGACGTTCGGATCCTGCTTCGGCTCGTACTTCCAGATGATCTTGTTCTCGTTGGAAAGGTCAAGGGCGTAGACCTTGTTCGGGAACGGCGTGTGGACGAACATCGTGTTGCCGATGATGAGCGGTCCACCTTCATGGCCGCGCAGCACGCCGGTGGAGAAGGTCCATGCGACCTGCAGCTTGCCGACGTTCTGCGCGTTGATCTGATTGAGCTTGGAATAGCGGGAATTGGCGTAATCGCCAGTGGGCATCACCCAGTCTTTCGCGTTTTGCGACATCTTGTTCAGCTCGTCATTGGCTGAAGCGCTGCCGACGGCCAGAGCCGCGGCAGAGCCAAGAAACGTCGCTAGTAGCACCTTGCGCATAGTCATTCCTCCTAGGTCTCGTTTATTGTTTCCGAAGCATTGCGTACCGCTGGGCACTGAGGTCCAGCGTCTGCTCGTGCAGGGCGGTCACGATTGGGACCAGAAACGATGCTGTGCTGTTTCCTCCTCCTGGATATGAGCCACAGGTCCGCTTTCACGTGCGGCCCGTTTCTTGTTGTTCCTGGCACAATCCGTAACCGGTTCGTAAACGGGAAACTTGCCCAAGAGAGAAGGGCATTTGCTCGACAGCGCAAAGGCGCGAACTTTTTGATTTTGCAGTAGCGAATTCAGCAGCTTCTGTGCTGCCTGGCCGCGGGCACTGGACTCAGGTTCCCCTTGACGGCGCTGCAACTAAAGCGGAGGATTATCAATTAAGGATGGCAGACGGAGCACTGGCGCTTGCTCCAAAGACCGCCCTAATTTGAGGTAAACGTCGCTTCATCGTCACAGGGGGCCTCTGGCGGCACCCAACGCGATTTGAATCAAATCAGTGGCTGGGATCATGTCCGACACAATACACACGCTCAGCACGACCGGACTCACGCCGAAGAGGCAGATCCAGAGCTGGGTCGACGGGCTGACGAGTCTCTGTGGACATTTCGATGTCGATCCGCTGGAAGCGACCGCGCTCGAAGGCCGCATCGATTACACCACCGTATCGCGCCTGAAACTCTGCCAGATCGAGGTGAGCCAGCATCGCATCGCGCACACGCATGCGCGCGCCAAGGCCAATGAGCACCCCTACATCAAGATTCATTTCCAGACCTACGGCATCTCCTATTTCGAGCAGGAGGGCCGCCACATCGAGCTGATGCCCGGTGACATCATCGCCTATGACGTGTCCTGTCCGCACTCGATCATCAGTCCCGCCTTCACGCGGCATGACGTGGTGATCGTGCCGAAGGCTCTGCTGCGCGATCGCGGCTTCCCGTCTCAGCGGATGCCGGCCTGCAAGCTGACCGCGCGCACCGGCACCGGGCGAATCGCCCACGATTTCGTCCACGCCACCTTCGACGAAGCCGCCAAGCTGTCGGCGAACAGTGCGGTCGGCGTCGCTGATTCGCTGATCGACCTCCTATTGCTGCCGCTGCGCGAGGCCGACACGATGTTCGATCGGGTCGGACCCGAGGCGATGTATGTGCGTGCCCAATTTTTCATCCGCGAGCATCTACGTGATCCGGATTTGTGCATCGACCAGATTTCCGCCGAGCTCGGCTGCTCCAAGCGCTATCTGCACATGCTGTTCAGCGAGCGCGGCACGACGGTGAGCGACTACATCTGGCAGGCACGCCTTCAGAACTGCCGTCAGGAGCTCGAGGCCCACGCCGGCAAGACCATCACGGACGTCGCCTTCTCCTGGGGCTTCTCGAGCTCGTCACATTTCAGCCGCGTGTTCCGGAAGTACTTTGGCGTCGTGCCGTCGTCGATCCACAAGGCGCAGCAGAACGCCGTCGTCTCCGAAGAGCATTAGGCCTGGCCTCACGAGGAGGCTTGTGACGGTCCGCCGCCCTTCTGCGTGATGCGCCGCCAGACGATTTCCGTCAGACCCACCGCAATGAGACCGAACGCGCCGCCCGTGATCACGTTGACCACGCGCTCTTCGGCAATTCCGCTTGCCCCTCCCGCGAACGACGCCGCGAGGGCGATGAAGAAGCAGCGCAAGCCAAAGCCCACGATGTAGCGGGAGAATGCGATCAGCGTGAGCGTCGCGCCGAGAACGGCGAGCGCATAGCCGGCGCGACTCTCGGGCAGCGCGACGCCTGCGAGGAAGCCGAGCGGGACGCCGACCAACGCGCCGATGGCGCGCTGCTTCAGCTTTCCGGTGGAGGCCGCGAGATCGCCGACGACGACGCTTGCGGCCGACCACATCACCCATTGCCCCTGGGCCAGATGCAAAGCCTCGACCAGGGCAGCCGCGGCAAATACGGCCATCGCCGTTGCGGCCGCGGGCAGAAACCATTCGGCCGCGGCAGGTCCGAAAGAGGACGGTGTGTGGACAGGGCGGCGCCACCGGTCATAGATCTGGATGCCGCAGACGAGCGCGAGTGCAATCGGGGACGATGCCACGATCACCTCGGCATGACGCAGGGCCTCGGGCGCACTTACCCCCTCGCGCACCTCGCAGGCGAGGTAGACCGCGGGGATGAAGACCCAGTTGCCCAAGGTCCGCAACGCGTTTCCGTAGCGTGTGACCGCCACGGCAAGGAAGCCGGCCAGCGCCGTCAGCGCCACGAACAGCGGCTTGATCGGGGCGGCGAGGAAGAGGGTGACGAAGGTGACGATGATCGCGAGGTAATGCAGCGCGATCGTTCGCGGAGCGAGGTGCAGTTTCAGCGCGGGAATGAGCAGGGACACCGCGACCAGTGCCAAATTCAGCAGCGCCGCCTCACGGAAGAGGAAATAGGCCGCAACGAGCGGGCCGACGACAACCAGCGCTCTGACGATATCGCTGGTCCTGATCTCCCGGAACAGGACGTCGCGCAGGCTTGCAGCGGGCGGGATGGTCGGCGAGCTCACGATGGCACCGGATCGTCAAAGGCGATGCATAGCACGGAAATGGCCGCGGTGACTTTGGCTTCGAACAGTCCGGGGCGCATGCGAGCGCCGTGCCGCACTCTCGCTGTCATCGCCCGGCTTGACCGATGGCCAACCTGTCGGCGATGTGTCCGAAC
>NZ_JBANBK010000094.1:0-30519 GCF_053572325.1 Bradyrhizobium sp. UFLA05-112
CGAGGGGTGTCCACACCCTCACCGCCGCTTACCCCAGTCGCCGCTTACCCCATAGCATCTGGATTCCCCGCTTTCGCGGGGAATGACGGCTGAGCGTGTGGCGGGCTGCGACGAACACGTCGCCCTTACTTCACCGCCCCGAACCGGCTGTCGAACGAGTTCGACGACATCACCGGGGCAGCGCCTGCGAGCTGCGCGTCTTTGCTGCCGGCATCAGCCGTGCTGCCCGACACCGACGGCTTCAGCGGCGGGCGTGAGGCGGCGACCTTGGTGTCGGCCGGCTTCGGCTCGGCGGGCCTGGCGGCTGCGACCGGCTTGGCTGCTTCCTTGGGCGCGTCCTTCGCGTCCTTGCTCGCGTCCTTGGCCGTGCCATGTCCCGGCACGAACCGGGTCACCGCGGCCTTCAGCCGGGATGCCGCCGAGGGCGGGGTTGCCGAAGTGGTGGCTGGCGGCGGAGATGTGGTCGCGGTGGTGTCGGCGGTGCCCATGCCCATCTTGCGGGCAAGGCCGGAGAAGAAGCCGCCGCCTTGCGAATTCTCTTGGGACTTCTCGGCCGGCGCGGCGGACGCGACGCGGGTGTTGCTGGCCTGCGACGGGACGGCCACGACCGGCTCGCTCTGCTGGCTTGCGCCGACAGCCTCGAGGTTCGGTTTCGGCGGATTGACGCTGCCGGGGATCGTGCCGGGCGCCTTCGACATCGCCAGCATCTGCAGCGTCGAGCCTTCGGCGCCCTCGGACAGGCCGGTCGAGCCTTCCGGAATCTTCGCGGCGAATACCTTGTTCATGCCGCCGTCGATGCCGGTGTTCATCCGCGCCATCGGCGTGCCCTTGGCGACGAGCCTGGCGTATTCCGCCTCGTCCTTCTCCTGCTTCTCGCGCACGGCGTTCGCGATGTCGTCGGGGATCACATAGGCCGGGCACTTTGCGGAGGCGTCGAACACCGGATCGCGCTTGGCGTCCGGCGTCTTGGCGGCGTCGAAGACGTACTTCTTCTCGCAGAAATCGACCCTCGGCTCCTGCCGCGTCACCTCGAAATGATCATTGCCTTCCTTGATCATCTTCCAGAAGGCCATGTTCGGATTGTTGCGGTGCTTGGCCATGTTCACCGGCGTCATTCTGAAAGGATACGCCTGGAACTGGAACGCCTTCTGGCCGCCGAAGAAGGACTCACGGCCGAGCGAATAGATCTCCGCGATCTGCTCGTCCGTCATCGCGTAGCAGCCGCGCGAGGAACAGTCGCCGTGCACCATCAGCTGCGAGCCGGAGCGGCCGAGCGCGCGGTCGAACGCATTCGGATAGCCGGTGTTGAAGGAGAGGTAATAGGCCGACTGCGGATTCATCTGGCTGGGGTTGATCGAATAGAACCCCTCGGGCGCCTGGCGGTCACCTTCGCGGACCTTCGGCCCGAGATCGCCCGACCAGCGGCAGATCGGATAGGTCTTCAGCAGCGCGAACTGGCCGGAGCGGGTCTGCTTCCAGATCTCGAGCTCGGCCTCCTGCTTGAACAGGCGGACCAGGATCGGCGATTGCAGATCCATGTCCTTCTCGGTCATCGCGGCGAGAAGCTTTGGCGAGACAGGCTGGTTGGCCTTGGCGTTGGTCGCGAGCGAAACCTGGTCGGTGTCGCAGCCAGCCAGCAGCACGCTGGTGACAAGCGCAACCGACGTCAAAAGCGCGCGTGCAAGCGAGCTAGAAATCAAGATGGACCCCACACTCACCGGGCAAGTCAGCGAAAACCCCACTTCTGGAGCATTGGCCTGACCGGCGATCCGGACCCGCAGGAAGCGGGCTTTTGCAGACCAAGCCCCAGCGCTTATGCCCTGAAGCCATTGATTAAAATCTTACCCTCTGGGCTAAGCCGTCGCAACCCAAGCGCGGATCACGAGACCGTTGCCTCATAGGGATGGTCAACAAAGACTAAATCAGGGCGTAGCGACCTAATTTAGGCCGGGATCGCAGATTCGGGCGAAAAATGGGTTAATGGCCCCTTACGCCGAGGCGGGATTGTAGGGTGAGTTAGCCGAAGGCGTAACCCACCTCTTTGCTATCCGTGCGTGAGATGAAGTGGTGGGTTACGCTGCGCTAACCCGCCCTACGGCGCCGGAACGCGCCGAGTCACCCCAGCTTACGGCCGATTTCGAGGAATTTCTGCCGCCGCTGCTTGCGGATGGCGTCGGCGTCCAGGTTGCGCAGCTCATTGAAGGCCTGCTCGATGGCCTCGCCGGTGGTGGCGATCATGGCGGCGGGGTCGCGATGCGCGCCGCCGACCGGCTCCTTCAGGATGGTATCGATGACGCCGAAGCGCAGCATGTCCTGGGCCGTGATCTTCATGCTGTTGGCGGCTTCCTGGGCCTTGGTGCCGTCGCGCCAGAGGATCGAGGAGGCGGCCTCCGGCGAGATCACGCTGTAGATCGCGTGCTCCAGCATCAGGACGCGGTTTGCCGTTGTGATGGCGATCGCGCCGCCCGACATGCCCTCGCCGGTAATGATCGCAACGTTCGGCACGCCCAGCGACAGGCAGGCGTCCGTCGAGCGCGCAATGGCTTCGGCCTGTCCGCGCTCTTCCGCACCGATGCCGGGATAGGCGCCGGCAGAATCGACGATCGACAGCACGGGCAGGCCAAACCGCTCGGCCATCTCCATCAGCCGCACCGCCTTGCGATAGCCTTCGGGCCGCGCCATGCCAAAATTGTGCTTGATGCGGCTCTCGGTGGAATCGCCTTTTTCCTGGCCCATCACGCAGATGGCTTCGCCGCGGAAGCGGCCGAAGCCTGCCACCAGCGCCTCGTCCTCGCCGAACTTGCGGTCGCCGGCGAGCGGGGTGAATTCGGTGACCAGGCCCTTGATGAAGTCGGAGAAATGCGGCCGCTGCGGATGACGCGCGACCAGCGTCTTCTGCCACGGCGTCAAATTCGCATAGAGGTCGGCGAGCGCCTGCGCCGCCTTGTCCTCGATCTTGCCGACCTCCTCGGCGATGTCGCCGGAGGCCGAGAGCGCGCGCAATTCGTCGAGCTTGGAATCGAGCTCGGCGACGGGCTTTTCGAAATCGAGATAGCTGCGCATTTGGTCTAGCATCGGTTCAATATAGGGAGGACGGGGCGAGGAGGTGAAACGGATTTGAGGCCGCGGATAGAAGTGTAGCTTCTTCAATGAGTTGGCTTGTGCGCACCGACGCAGCGCGCCAAATCACGGGCAGGAGACGGCTCTTTCTGCGGAGAAACGGCCGAAGTCAAGGCGGATGGTTCATCTCTCCCGCTTGCGGGAGAGGTCGGCGCGCCCCGGGCGATGCGAAGCATCGTCCCGCGCGCCGGGTGAGGGCTCTCTCCTCTTGGGGGCTCTCGTCCGTGGAGATACCCTCTCCCCAGCCCTCTCCCGCAAGCGGGAGAGGGAGCGCATCTTCCGTGAAACCCTACTTCTCCGCCAGCGGGTGTAGGTCGCGCACCAGGCTCTTCAGGCGCTCCTCCACCACATGGGTGTAGATCTGCGTCGTCGAGATATCGGTGTGGCCGAGCAGCGTCTGCACGATGCGCAGGTCGGCGCCGTTGTGCAGAAGGTGGCTGGCAAAGGCGTGGCGCAGCACGTGCGGGGAGACGAGGCGCGCCTGAAGGCCGGATGCGATGGCGAGCTCCTTCAGGTCGCGCGCAAAATGCTGCCGCGTCAGGTGGCCGCTCTCGCCGAAGGACGGAAACAGCCATTTCGATGTGGCGATGCTGCCTTTCTTGTTCGATTTGCCGTCGCCTTTGGCCGCGTCCGTGGCGGCGAGATAATCCGCCATCGCCTGCCGCGCGGCCTCGTTGAGCGGTACCAGGCGCTCCTTGTTGCCCTTGCCGCGCACCACGATCATGCGCGCGTCGCGCTTTGCGGCCGAGCGCGGCAGTGACACCAGCTCGGAGACGCGCAGGCCGGTGGCGTAGAGTACTTCCAGCAGGCAATAGAGCCGCAAGCTGCGCAGCCGCTGCGCTGGCGATGCGTTCGCCGTCTCGCTCAGCTCCTTTGCGCGCCTCAGCATGCGATCGACGTCCGCAATCGACAGCACCTTCGGCAGGCTGCGGCCGCGCTTCGGCCCCGACAGGATCGCGGCGGGGTCGTCGCTGCGGATCCGCTCGTTGAGCAGGAAGCGAAACAGGTGCCGCATCGCCGACAGGCGCCGCGCGACGCTCGAGGACTTGAAGCCGCGCGTATCGAGATCACCGAGATAGTCGCGCAGGACTTGCGTGTCCGCGCCGATGAAATCCTGGCTCTTGTGGCCGAGGAAGTCGGAGAAGTCGGTGAGGTCGCGCCGGTAGGCGTCGAGCGTATTTCGGCCGGCGCCCTGTTCCGCCGCGAGCATGTCGAGGAACAGGCCGGTCAGTTGGATATTTGAGGGCTTGGTGGGCATGCCCTTCAGGCTAGCGGCTATTTCTTGAGAAATTTCTCCGGCGGGATGGTCACCGTCATTTCCCGCGGTTTTGGATTGACGAAATTGGCCAGCGTGAAGACCACGCCATAGACGATGCCGGCGAGGACGGCGACGACCGTCAGGAAGCGGAACAGGCTGGGCATCGGGCGAGGTCTCGGTAGGGGTCCCGTCGGGGCGAATTAACCAATGAAATCATCCAACATGTTCGCCGTTTCGTGGCAAGAGTCTCTGGCGAGGGCCCCTGCGGGGTCGTATAGGTGGCCCGAGATGCCGCCTTTGGCGGCAGATTGAGCGAGATCCATGTCCGACGCCGCCATGCCAGCCCCAAGCTTGCCCGAGCCCGACATTCTGTCGGCGCTTGCGGGCCGGTCGATCGTGCTGATCGGCATGATGGGGGTCGGCAAATCCACCATCGGCCGACGCCTCGCGGCCCGGCTTAAGCTGCCCTTCCTCGATGCCGACGCCGAGATCGAGGCGGCCGCCGGCATGACCATACCTGAAATTTTCGAGCGCCATGGCGAGCCTTATTTTCGCGACGGCGAGACGCGGGTGATCGCGCGCCTTCTGGACAGCGGGCCGTTGGTGCTCGCCACCGGTGGCGGCGCCTTCATGCGCGAGGAGACGCGGGCGCGCATTGCGGCCAAGGCGGTCTCGATCTGGCTCAGGGCCGATCATGACGTCATCATGCGGCGGGTGCGCCGCCGGGCCGATCGCCCGCTGCTGCAAACCGCCGATCCCGAGGGGACGGTGACCCGGCTGCTGAGCGAGAGAGAGCCGGTCTACCAGAATGCCGACCTTACGATCTCCTCGCGCGACGTGCCGCATGACCGGATCGTGGAGGAGTGTCTCGAGACGCTGCGTACCTATCTTTGCGGCGGCCAGCCTTCCGATGTAGCGAGTGCCGCGAGATGACCGCGCCGTTGAAACATTCAGACCCCGTTATCGTCGACGTCGCGCTCGGCGAGCGCACCTACGACATCGTCATCGGCCGCGACGTGCTGGCCTCGCTCGGCGCGCGCATCGCGCACCTGCGCCCTGGCGTGCGCACCGCGATCGTGACGGATCGCACCGTCGCAAGGCATTGGCTGGAGCCGACTGAAGCCTCGCTCGCGGATGCGGGCATCCCGACCTCGCGCATCGTCGTCGAGGAAGGCGAGATTTCCAAAACCTATGCCGGGCTCGAAAAGGTCAGCGAGGCACTGATCGCGGCGAAGATCGAGCGCAACGATCTCGTCATCGCGCTTGGCGGCGGTGTGGTCGGCGATCTCGCCGGCTTTGCAGCGGCGATCCTGCGTCGCGGCGTGGATTTCGTGCAGGTGCCGACCTCCCTGCTGGCGCAGGTCGATTCATCCGTCGGCGGCAAGACCGGCATCAACTCACCGCAGGGCAAGAATTTGCTCGGCGCCTTCCACCAGCCGGTGCTTGTCATTGCCGACACCGCCGTGCTCGACACGCTGTCGCCGCGGCAATTCCGCGCCGGCTATGCCGAGGTCGCCAAATATGGCGTGCTCGGCGACGTGGCTTTCTTCACCTGGCTGGAGAAGAACCACGCCGACATCTTCAGGGGTGGCTCGGCGCGCGAGCACGCGATTGCGACCTCGTGCCGCGCCAAGGCGGGCGTCGTCTCGCGCGACGAGCGCGAGACCGGCGAGCGGGCGCTGCTCAATCTCGGCCACACCTTTGGTCACGCCTTGGAAGCCGCCACCGGCTTCTCCGACCGGCTGTTTCACGGCGAGGGCGTGTCCATCGGCATGGTCCTGGCGGCCGAGTTTTCCGCAAAGCTCGGCATGATCGGTGCGACGGACGCTGCGCGCGTCGAACGCCACCTTGCGGAAGCAGGGCTGCCGACGCGGCTCCAGGACATCGCCGGCTTCGCGCAGGAAGGGCTTGCCGACGCCGACGCGCTGCTGGCGCTGATGGGACAGGACAAGAAGGTCAAGCGCGGCAAGCTCACCTTCATCCTGCTGGAAGCCGTCGGGCGCGCGGTGATCGCAAAGGATGTCGAGCCGTCGCTGGTGCGCGATTTCCTCAACGACAAGCTCGCGCGCAACGCGTGATGAGCGATTGACATCGGCGGTTGGGTCATGGATTGGCTCGGTTTCTCCATCGTCGTCTTCTGCCTCCTGGTCTCGGCGTTTTTCGCCGCCAGCGAGACGGCGCTGACCGGCGCCTCGCGCGCCAGCATGCTGCGGCTTTCGAAGCAGGGTCATCACGAGGCCGATGTCGTCTCCCAGTTGCTCGACATGCGCGAGCGCCTGATCGGCGCGCTGCTGCTCGGCAACAACATCGCCAACATCGGGGCCTCGGCGATCGCAACCGGCATCTTCACCACCTGGTTCGGCGAGGTCGGCGTGCTCTATGCGACCGGCGTGATGACGGCACTGGTCGTGATCTTCGCGGAAGTCTTGCCAAAGACCATCGCCATCAACGCGCCTGATCGCGTCGCGCTTGCCGTGGCGCGTCCGATGCGGCTGACGATGTACGTGCTCGGGCCGTTGCTGACCGTGGTGGAAGTCATCGTGCGCCTCTTGATGCGGCTGTTTGGCCTCGCCGGCGAGCACCAGGCGATCCTGTCGCCGACCGAGCGCCTGCGCGGCGCGGTCGACCTCCTGCACCATGAAGGCAAGGTCGAGAAGCAGGACCGCGACATGCTCGGCGGCCTCCTTGACCTGCGCGAGCTTCAGGTCTCCGACGTCATGATCCATCGCACCGAGATGATGATGATCAACGCCGACCTGCCGTCGGAGGAACTGGTGCGCGAGGTGCTGGCAACCGAATACACCCGCATTCCGCTGTGGCGCGACAAGCCCGAAAACATCATCGGCGTGCTCCACGCCAAGGATCTGTTGCGCGCCATTCGCGCTTCCGAAGGCGACACCTCGCGCATCGACGCCTCGACCATCGCGCTGCCGCCGTGGTTCGTGCCGGAGATGCGCACCGTGTCCGAGCAGCTCAAGGCGTTCCGCCGTCGCAAGACCCATTTCGCGCTCGTGGTCGACGAGTACGGCGAAGTTGAAGGTCTTGTGACGCTGGAAGACATTCTGGAAGAGATCGTCGGCGACATCTCCGACGAGCACGACGTGGTCGTCGCGGGCGTGCGCGCCCAGCCCGACGGCTCGGTCGTGGTCGACGGCTCGGTGCCGATCCGCGATCTCAACCGCGCCATGGACTGGCGCCTGCCCGATGAAGAGGCAACGACGGTCGCCGGCCTCGTCATTCACGAGGCGCGCTCGATCCCCGACCGCGGCCAGAGCTTTACGTTCCACGGCTTCCGCTTCCGCGTGCTGCGCCGCGAGCGCAACCGCATCACCGCACTCCGTATTTCACCGGTGCCGCGCGAGGCGGAGGTGGAGGAAGCCAAGCCGAGGCGGGCAGGGACGTCGTTCTAGCGTTTGCCAATTTGCAGGGACGTCAGAAGCTCAGGCTGGCATAGCCTGACTGGTCCGATAGTCATAGGCGACCGCCGCTTTGAGTGCGCTGATCCTGTGGACCAAAAGTTGCTGATAGTCATTTGCCGACAGGCGACGATCGTCCACGCGGGTCAGACCCCGCGACACCGGGATCAGCAAATCGCCCGGTGTGTTTCCTCGAAGGGAATGAATGGCCGAGGGATCCGCGCCCTGGGCGCCCAGCCCTGGTGCCAGGATGATTGAGCGCGGGAGCAATTGACGCAGGCGCCGACCCTCATGCGGGACCGTAGCACCCACCACCGCGCCCACAGCGTTGAGCCCGGAAGGTCCGCTGCCGGCTCTCATCCCCGCGATGAGATCGGCAAGGCGATCGGAGACGAAGCGATTTCCCGTCATCCTATCTTGCAGCCAGCCTGCGCCGGGATTGGAGGTGCGGCACAGTACGAACAGGCCTTTGCCAAAGCGGTTCGCGCAGTCGACAAAGGGTTCAAGCGTATCGGGCCCCATCAAGGGATTGACGGTGAGGCAATCTGCTTCGAAGTCGCCGCTTCCGCCGGCATGGGCCGGCATCAGATAGGCTCGTGCATAGGCGGCTGCGGTCGCGCCGATATCGCCTCGCTTGGCGTCGAGGATGACGCCAATACCGGCCGCCCGCGCTTGGTTGATTCCGGACGACAGCGCCATCAGCCCGGGCAGGCCGCACGCTTCATAATAGGCTGACTGGAATTTGACGAAGCCGATATGCCCTTCGATGGTCTCGATGACAAAACTCACGAACCGGCCGATCCAGGCGCGATCGTTCCCGTCTCCGAAAAATTCCGGAATGTCTGAGTGGGCGGGATCAATGCCTGCCACAACGTCGCCAAATCTGGCGACATTCCGCTCGACCAACTCAACCCAGGAAGGACCGTCCATGTCATACCTCGCTGAAGCATATCATACCCGGAATCAAACCGGCGGTTGTGCGCTGACAGTCTTATCCCCCGTTGCCTTCCCCCGGCGCCTGCGCGTGGATGGCGAGGGCGTGCACGCCGCCGGAGAGTTCCGCGGCCAGCGTCGAATTAATCATGCGGTGACGCTCGACCCGGCTCTTCCCTTTGAAGGCATCAGACACGATATAAACGCGGAAATGCGTCTCGCCGCCTGCCCGGTGGCCCGCATGGCCTTCATGCAAATGTGATTCATCGACCACTTGCAGGCTGTCCGGCGAGAAAGCTTCGCGCAACTTGTTGCTGATAGTGTCTTGTGTAGCCATGTCGTTGCCAGTCCTGTGAGCCGTTAAGTCGCGCGATCGCGTTCCCTGAATTCCCGTGCTTCTACGCCATTTGCAATGTCAAGACTTGAAGGTTTTTGCATTGCGTAGTCAAAGTCAGTCATGCCGATCGATTCATCAAAATTCTTCGACTCCATCCGCGTCAAGCCGAGAGGTGCGAAGCCGGAAGCGAAGCCGCGCGAGACCGTGGTCGCCTGCGAATGGACCGGTTGCCAGAACAAGGGCAGCCATCGCGCGCCGAAGGGCCGCGAAAATTCGCGCGAGTACTGGCACTTCTGCCTCGATCACGTGCGCGAGTACAACCAGAACTACAATTTCTTTTCCGGCATGAATGCCGACGCCGTCGCGCGCTACCAGAAGGATGCGCTCACCGGCCACCGTCCGACCTGGAAGATGGGCGCCAATGGCGGCGTCAAGAAGGGGGCGGAAGCCGAGATCGATGGCGCCTTCGATCCGTTCAGCATGTTCAGCGAGATCAACGGCCGCGCCAACTGGCGCCGCGGCCCGGAGGCCCAGCCCAAGGCCGAAACACGCAAGGTGATGAACGCCGAGCGCAAGGCGCTTCAGGTGATGGGTCTCGGCCCCGACGCCACGCTCGCCGACGTCAAGACCAAGTACAAGGCGCTGGTGAAGCAGCACCACCCCGACGCCAATGGCGGCGACCGTTCCACCGAAGACCGCCTGATCGAGATCATCAAGGCGTATAATTATCTGAAGACGGTGGTGCGGGAGGCGTAGGGCGGCCTTTCCACCTCGTCGTCCCGGACAAGCGAAGCGCAGATCCGGGACCCGTAGCCACAGGAAGCAGTTTTGCGAAGACCTCTGGTTATCAGCTCGCGCCGCAACCACTCCCTGGGGTAATCGCGACGAGCGCAGGCGCTCGCGCGGAGGTCCCGGCTTTCGCCGGGACGACATTGTGTTGTGCGGTCGCGTTTAGCTCGGCATCGCCCCCACATACGATGAACTCGGCCGGATCAGCCGTCCGGTCCGGCGATGCTCGAGCGCATGCGCGGTCCAGCCCGCGGCGCGCGCCACGGCAAAAATCGGCGTGAAGGCTTGGCGCGGGATGGCGAGGGCATCGAGCAGCATCGCGGTGAAGAACTCGACATTGGTCTCCAGCGGTCGCTCAGGGTTCTTCCTGCGCAGCGCGGCGCGGATATAGGCCTCGACCTCGCCGGCGAACGGCAGGTCGGCGCCGTCGGCGGCAAGCCGCTCGATCGCGGCCTTCAGTACGTCGGCGCGCGGATCGCGCACGCGGTAGACACGATGGCCAAACCCCATCAGCCGTTCCCCGCGCTTAAGCGTGGCATCGACCCACGGCTTGATCCGCTCGCTTGAGCCGATCGCATCCAGCATTTCCAGCACCGGCTCCGGCGCGCCGCCATGCAGGGGTCCCGTCAGCGCGCAATAGCCGGCGGTGACGGCGGCGAACAGATCGGCCTGCGTCGAGGCCACCACGCGCGTGGCGAAGGTCGAGGCGTTCATGCCGTGATCGCAGACCGTGACGAGATAGGCATCCAGCGCCGCGACCTCGCGCGGCTCGGGCGCGGCGCCGCGCAGCATTTTGAGTGTGTCGGCGGCATGGCTCGCATCCGGATTCGGTGCGACCGGATCAAGTCGCTTCGCCTGTCGCACCAGCGCGCCCGCGATCACCGGAAACGCGCCGACGATGGTCGCCTCATGCGCCAGCCCGTTCTCGGCACGCAAGCCCGCGACCGCCGCGCGAAAGCCGTCGATGATGCCCACGCCGCGGGTTGCCGGCAAAAGGTCCGGCAGTCGCGCAAAGGCGCGTTCGCGTGCCAGCCCGAGGCTCGCGCGCACATTGGCTTCGCTGAGCGTGCTCCGGCTCGCGCCGTTCCAGAGCCGCGCGGTGACGCCCTCGAAACTCGACTGGCGGGCGAGGGTACCGACATGCTCGCCGGCGATGATCAGCTCGCCGCGCTCGCCATCGACATGGCTGAGCACGGTCTCGGCGGCGGGAACCCCGTCCAGCCCGATCTGGCTTTTGGTGAGATGGATGTTCATGGCCTGTCTCCTTTCACGATGTAAAGGTCAGGCCTCTCGACAGATTGATCAATCTTGATTACATAAATCAATATGGAAAATTCGGAGGACCTCTACCTCTCGGCCCGCGAGGCCGCCGCCGAGCTCGCGATCTCGCCGGCGACGCTCTACGCCTATGTCAGCCGCGGCCTGATCCGGTCCGAGCCGACGGCGGATTCGCGCAAGAACCGCTACCGCGCCGAGGACGTCCGCAGCCTGAAGGAGCGCCGCGCCCCATCGCCCGAGCCGCGGGGCCTGCGCAGCTTCGATGCCGACCTGCCGGTGATGGACACGGAGATCGCGACCATCACGGAAGAGGGCGCGATCTATCGTGGCGTGAACTGCGTCGATCTCGCCGAGCGGGACACGCTGGAGCATGCCGCGACGCTGCTCTGGGACGTCTCGGGCGTCGATCCCTTTGCATCAGACAATTGCCCCCACGTCTCCGGCGAGATGCGCGCGATCGCCGAGGCCGCGCGCCGCGCCGCGCCGATCGACCGCGCCATCGCGGTGCTGGCGCTTGCCGCGAGCGCCGATCCCCGCGCCTTCACCCGCGCGCCCGATGGCCGCGCGATGGTCGGGGCGCGCATCGTCCGGCTTTTGGTTGCGACCATGCTCAATGCCGAGCCGTCAGCCGCGCCACTGCACCAGCAGATCGCGCTCGCCTGGGCACCCGACAACAAGCATGCAGCCGATCTCATCCGCCGCGCGCTGGTGCTGCTCGCCGAGCACGAGCTGAACGCGTCGACCTTCACCGCGCGCTGCGCCGCCTCGACCGGCCTCAATCTCTACGATGCCGTCATTGCCGGTCTCGCTGCGCTCAAAGGTCCAAAACACGGTGGCGCTGGCGTGTTGGCCTCGCAGCTCGTGAAGACACTGATCGATCGCGACGTCGAGCCGATGGTGCGCGAGCGCGTCGCGCTCGGCGAGCATTTTGCCGGCTTCGGCCACGGCGTCTACAAGCGCGGCGATCCACGCGCACAGTCGCTGCTCAACGCGCTGGCACGCGCCGGGGCGCCGCGAAAATTCACCCGCGAGGTGCCGGAGCGGATTGCGGAGGCGACCGGCGAGCTCGTCAACATCGACTATGCGCTCGCCGTGCTCGTGCACGCCCTGCGCCTGCCAGCCGGCAGCGAGCTCGCACTGTTCGCAATGGCCCGCAGCGTCGGTTGGATCGCGCACGCGAGCGAGCAATTGCAGCACGGAAGGCTGATTAGGCCGCGGGCGCGTTATGTTGGGCCGGCACCGGGACGGCGGACGACGGCGACAGATACCAGAAGCTAGCCTGATCGCATTGCAAGACCCTCATGGTGAGGAGCGCGAACGCGCGTCTCGAACCATGAAGGCCCGGATCTTGCCCGCGGCCATCCTTCGAGACGCCTGCTTCGCAGGCTCCTCAGGATGAGGAAGGAATGCGTCTGAAGCTCTAACCCCCCGGCTTCGCCGCCGCGACCCCGCTGCCGTGCCTCCGGCGGACGAACCAGATCACGAGGCCCACAACGATTGCGACGCCGACGACAGTGAGCATCCAGATGTGCTTGGCGGGATGTCCGTGGTGCGGCAGGCCGGCATAGCTGTGCCACGCCGAAATCGCGAGGTCGCCGGGCAGTACGTGCGCCGGCGCCCAGACCAGGATCGCAGGGATATTGACCGCATAGAAGCGCGCCGGTGCCATGCCGAGCGCGCCGGCGGTGACCGGCACGAAAGCCCGGATCGGGGGGACAAAGCGGGCGAAGAACACCGCCCAAGTGCCGAACCGGCGGAAGAAGCTCTCGCTCTCCTCGATCACGCGGGGATAGTTGGTCAGAGGCCAGCTATTGAGGATCTCGCGCTGCTGCTTGTGCCCGATCCAATAGGCCGAGCCGTCACCCACAACGGCGCCGAGGGCGGCGGCCAGCAGCACCCATTGCAGTTTGAGTTCGCCGCCCGGGATCAGGGCGCTCAGCGCCAGGATGATGGTCGAGCCGGGAACGACCGAACCCACCACCGGAACAGCCTCCAGCAGCGCCGCGAGGAAGAGTGTCAGGTACGCCAGCCCCGCATGGGCCGAGACGAAGTCGATGAAGGGATCGAGGAAGGACGTCACGTCGTCTCTGTGTCGGGCAGGGGCATCGAGGTTCAGACCTTACATAAGTAGGGAGCGGCAACCAAAGTGCCAAAGTTCGCTGCAAGGCGCCTGCCAGGCGCGAAATTCGAGCGTGATTCGCAGGGCAGCCTTCCAAAATTCGCGTTCCTTGCCTATCTAAATGAAAAGACAACGGAACTTTGATTGGGGCGCGGGCTTCTGCCGGCACGTGGTCTCTGATAGGTTCGCAACTGCACCCAGCCGCAGTCAAAGTGCAAATTACTGGTCTCGGGACCGCCCGGGGCCTCGGAGGATGAATGACGACCGCCGCCTTGTCCAAAGTTGAGGAAGTCAACGGTTTGCCCGACATGAAGGTGTCGGTGCGCCAGGTCTTCGGGATCGACAGCGATCTCGAAGTGCCGGCCTATTCCGAAGTCGATCCTCACGTGCCCGAAGTCGATGCCGATTATCGTTTCGACCGCGCCACCACGCTCGCGATCCTCGCAGGTTTCGCCAAGAACCGCCGCGTCATGGTGACGGGCTATCACGGTACCGGCAAATCCACCCATATCGAGCAGGTCGCCGCGCGCCTCAACTGGCCGTGCGTGCGCGTCAATCTCGACAGCCACATCAGCCGTATCGACCTCGTCGGCAAGGATTCGATCGTGGTCAAGGACGGCAAGCAGGTCACCGAATTCCGCGACGGCATTTTGCCCTGGGCCCTCCAGCACAACGTCGCACTGGTGTTCGACGAATACGACGCCGGCCGCCCGGACGTGATGTTCGTGATCCAGCGCGTGCTGGAGGTCTCCGGCCGCCTGACGCTGCTCGACCAGAACAAGGTGATCAAGCCACATCCGGCGTTCCGCCTGTTTTCGACCGCCAACACCGTCGGCCTCGGCGACACCTCGGGCCTCTATCACGGTACCCAGCAGATCAACCAGGGGCAGATGGACCGCTGGTCGATCGTCACCACGCTCAACTATCTCGGCCATGACGAGGAAGTGGAGATCGTGCTGGCGAAGGCCAAGCACTATCGCACCCAGGAAGGCCGCGACATCGTCAACAAGATGGTTCGCCTTGCCGATCTCACCCGCAACGCCTTTGCCAATGGCGATCTGTCGACGGTGATGAGCCCGCGCACGGTGATCACCTGGGCGGAGAATGCCGACATTTTCGGCGATATCGGCTTCGCCTTCCGTGTCACCTTCCTCAACAAGTGCGACGAGCTCGAGCGTCCCCTGGTCGCCGAGTTCTACCAGCGCTGCTTCAATGCGGAGCTGCCGGAATCGGCGGTCAACGTGGCGCTTAGCTGATCCATGCCAACCATTACCGTCGAGCGCACCATTGGGACCACCAAGAAGGCTGTGCTCGCCGGGCTCGCTGGTTACAACCACGAGCACATGGGGACGCAGAGACTGAAGGGCCTTGCGGTTTCGCTAAAGGACCGCGGCAAGATCGTCGGTGGGGTCGTCGGCCAGATCTGGACAACGGTTCTGTTCATTCAGTTCTTCTGGATCGACCAGAAACATCGTGGCCAAGGTCATGGAACGAAGCTGATCGCGGCGATCGAAGACGAAGCAAGGCGGATCGGCGCGGTTCGATCCCATGTGGACACGATGAGTTTTCAGGCGCCGGGCTTTTATCGTTCCTGCGGGTACGAAGAATTCGGCGCCATTGACGGCTATCCCGGCGGCGTGACGCGCCATTCGTTTACGAAGTCGCTATGAGCACATCATCATCCAACTCGAAATTCCGCAACACCAAGGAAGCGCCGACCGAGCCGTTCAAGCGCTCGGTGGCGTCATGCCTGAAGGCGATCGCCAAGACGCCCGAGCTCGACGTCAGCTTTGCTGCCGAGCGCCCTGGCCTTGCGCCCGGCAAGGCGCGGCTGCCCGAGCCGGCGCGGAAAATGACGAAGCGCGATGCTGCGGTCGTGCGCGGCCACGCCGACTCGATCGCGCTGAAGCTCGCCTGTCACGATCCGAAACTGCACCGCAAGCTAATGCCGGGCAACCCGCAGGCGCGTGGCGTGTTCGAGGCGGTGGAGCAGGCTCGGGTCGAGGCGATCGGCGCGCGCCGCATGGCGGGCGTTGCGAAAAACCTCACCGCGATGCTCGATGATCATTTCCATCGCGGCAAGTTCGACGAGATCACCGACCGCGCCGATGCGCCACTGGCGGATGCGCTCGCGATGCTGGTGCGCGAACGCCTGACCGGGATGGCGCCGCCGGCGGCGGCCAAGAAGATGGTCGATCTCTGGCGGCCGACGCTGGAGGACAAGATCGGCAGGCGGCTCGACCGGCTCGATGGCCTGGTCGAGAACCAGACCAAATTCGGCGACGCCGTGCATGACCTGCTTTCCGCGCTCGACCTCGGCGATGAGCGCAACGCCGATTCCGACGAGGACGACAATCAGGACGACAACCGCGACGGCGACAACGACCAGGCCGGCGCGGAAGGCTCGCCCGATTCCGACGCCGCGCAGGAGATGAGCGCCGACCAGGCGCAGGCGACCACGGAGGAGATGAGCGAGAGCGCGATGGAAAGCGCGCAGGCCTCGACATCAGACACCTTCGACGACGGCGAGCTCGGCGACGACGAGACGCCGGGGGAAGCGACGCGGCCGAATTCGCGCGGGGCCAACGAGCCGCGCGGGCCGGAATATCACGCCTTCGCGCCGAAGTTCGACGAGGTGATCGCCGCCGAGGACCTCTGCGACCATGACGAATTGGAGCGGCTGCGCTCTTACCTCGACAAGCAGCTCGCGCATCTGCAAGGCATCGTCGCCCGTCTCGCCAACCGGCTCCAGCGCCGGCTGATGGCGCAGCAGAACCGGGCCTGGGAGTTCGATCTCGAAGAGGGCATTCTCGATCCGGCGCGGCTGTCGCGCGTGGTGACCGATCCCTATCACCCGCTGTCCTTCATGCGCGAGAAGGAGGCGACGTTCCGCGACACCGTGGTGACGCTGCTGCTCGACAATTCCGGCTCGATGCGCGGCCGCCCGATCACGGTGGCGGCGACCTGCGCCGACATTCTGGCGCGCACGCTGGAGCGTTGCGGCGTCAAGGTCGAGATTCTCGGCTTCACCACGCGCGCCTGGAAGGGCGGGCAATCGCGTGAGGCGTGGCTCGCCGCTGGCAAGCCGGCCAATCCCGGCCGCCTCAATGATCTCCGCCACATCATCTACAAGTCGGCGGACGCGCCGTGGCGCCGTGCGCGCAAGAATCTCGGCCTGATGATGCGCGAGGGCCTGCTCAAGGAGAACATCGACGGCGAGGCGCTCGACTGGGCGCACAAGCGCCTGCTCGGGCGCACCGAGCAGCGCAAGATCCTGATGATGATCTCGGACGGCGCGCCGGTCGACGATTCCACGCTGTCGGTCAATGCCGGCAACTATCTCGAGCGGCACCTGCGGCACATCATCGAGGAGATCGAGACGCGCTCGCCGGTGGAGCTGATCGCGATCGGCATCGGCCACGACGTCACGCGCTACTATCGCCGCGCGGTGACGATCGTGGACGCCGAAGAGCTTGGCGGCGCAATTACCGAGAAGCTCGCCGAGCTGTTCAGCGAGACCCACTCAGCGCCTGCGCAACCTGCGAGCCGGCCGCGCCGCAAACTGCATTCGTGACCGCACGCTTCTCCCGCCGCCGATTTCTCGGCCAAGCGGCGGGAGCCGCGATATCAGCGCTTCCCGGAGCTGCGTGCGCCGAACCCGCGACCCAACCGCGGGCAAGATCGGCGGACCAGCCCGAGCACACCGTCACCGAGCCGGTCGCCATCGAGGTCAACGCGCGGCAGATCCCTGTGTTCGAGCCGCGCGATCGCGCGCGAACCCGCTTCGGCGCGCTGGAGTATCGCAGCGGCCTGGTGCTGACCTCGCCCTATCGTGGCTTCGGCGGCCTCTCCGGCATCCGTTTTCTCGACGCAAAAGGCGAGCGCTTCATCGCGATCTCCGATCAGGGCGCGTGGTTCAGCGGGACCATCCGCTACGCGGGGCGCGACATGGTCGGGCTCGATAACGTCGAGGCCGCGCCGATCCTGAACGCCGAGGGGCGGCCGATCACCGAGAAGCGCTACTGGTACGACACCGAATCGATCGCGCTCGACGGCTCCCTCGTCTATGTCGGGCTCGAGCGCGTCAATGCGCTGATGCGCTTCGATTTCTCCAAGGGATTCACCCGTGCCCGCGGCGAGGTCTTGCCGCTGCCGGCGGCGGCGCGGACGCTGCCGCGCAACAAGGGGTTGGAAGCGCTGGTGTTCGTGCCCAAGGACCCGCAAAAGGGCCAGCCGCTGGCCGGCACGCTGATCGCCTTCTCCGAGCGCGGGCTCGACCGCGACGGCAACCTGATCGCGTTTTTGATCGGCGGTCCCTCGCCCGGCCAGTTCAGCGTGCGCCGCACCGAGAATTATGACATCAGCGACGCCGTCCTGCTGCCCTCCGGCGGACTTCTGATCCTGGAGCGAAAATTCTCCTGGTTCACCGGCGTCAACATCCGCATCCGCGCGATCCCCCTGAAGTCGATTGCGCCGGGCGCGCTGGTCGACGGCCCCGAGCTGTTCGCCGCCGATCTCGGCCACGAGATCGACAACATGGAAGGCATCGACGCCCATGTCGGCGCGGACGGCGAGACCGTGCTGACGCTGGTCTCGGACGATAATTTTTCCTTTCTGCAGCGCACGCTGCTGCTGCAGTTCACGCTGGTGGAGTAAAATCCCGGCGTCGCCCTGGCGAAAGCGCAATGCAGCCCGCCGCTAACCGCCATGCCCGCAGCGCGGCTAGCATTCCACCTCGCGCCCACTACACTTCCCTCATCGCCCTCTATCCGCCGGAACCTCCCGCATGAGCGCCCTGTTTTCCCCGATCGAGCTGCGCGGTCTGAAACTGAAGAACCGCGTCATGGTGTCGCCGATGTGCCAGTATTCGGCCGAGGACGGCGTCGCCACCGACTGGCACTTCACCCACGTCAACTCGCTGGCGCTGTCGGGCGCATCCGTGTTCTGCATCGAGGCGACGCATGTCGAGGCGATCGGGCGTATCACGCCGGGGTGCCTCGGGCTCTACAGCGATGCCTGCGAGGCGGCGCTGAAGCAGATCATCGCCTCGGTGCGCAAGCATTCCACCGCGGCGGTCGCGATGCAGCTTGCGCATGCCGGCCGCAAGGGCTCTTCCGCGCGTCCCTGGGACGGCGGGCAGTTGATCGCAGCGGAGCGGGGCGGCTGGCAGACGGTCGCCCCAAGTGCGCTGCCGAACAAGGAGGGCGAGGCCGCCCCAACCGCGCTCGACCGCGCTGGCATGGTCCGCATCCGCGACGCCTTCGTCGACTGCGCGCGCCGCGCGGAGCGCCTCGGCATCGACGCGATCGAGCTGCACGGCGCGCACGGCTATCTCATGCACCAGTTCCTCTCGCCGATCTCCAACCACCGCACCGACGAGTATGGCGGGTCCTTGCAAAACCGCATGCGCTTTCCGCTCGAGGTGTTCGACGCCGTGCGCGCGGTGTTCCCGCATGACAAGCCGATCGGCATGCGCGTGTCCTCGACCGACTGGGTCGAGGGCGGCTGGGATCTGCCGCAGACCATCGAATTCGTGCGCGAGCTGAAAAAGCACGGCATCGACTGGGTCGACGCCTCCTCCGGCGGCGTGTCGCCGCTGCAGAAGATTCCACTCGGCCCCGGCTACCAGGTGCCGTTCGCGGAGGCCATCAAGCGCGAGACCGACGTGACGACGATCGCGGTCGGCCTGATCACCGAAGCTAGGCATGCCGAGGAGATCGTCGCTTCCGGGAAGGCCGACATGGTCGCGCTGGCGCGGGCGATGCTCTACGATCCGCGCTGGGGCTGGCACGCCGCCGCCGAGCTCGGCGGTGTCGTCGACGCCCCGCCGCAATACTGGCGCTCGCAGCCCTCGACACAGAAGGCGCTGTTCGGCAAGACGACGTTCGGGGCGCGGTGAGGCTTACTGGTCGTTGCGCGCGATGTCGCGACCACAATAATGATGTCGTCCCGGCTTGCGCCAGGACGACGAGGGAATCAGCTGCGCTGCCGTCGCATCACCGCCACCCCGCATCACCCCTCCGTGACTCTACCAACCTTCCGCCACTCCCGAAATTAGCCTAACCTCGCGATCACAAAACCCCGCGAGGCCTGCCATGCGCTATGGTGTCCGGAAGTCTGCCCACCTGCTCGAGCGTTGCGGGCTGGCGCTGGCGGGGGCGGCGTGCGGCCTGTTCGTCGGCGCCTATGTCGGGTCGGCGATCCCGATGCTGACCACGCAGGGCTTTCTGGTGCTGATGATGTTGCTGGGTGCCGTCGGCTTCTATCTCGGCATCGACACGCCGCAGCTTCCCTTCGACCAGGCGCATGAGCAAATCGACGCCGCGGAATTCCTGAGCTCGGCCGGCACCCTCTGCGCCAGCGTGACCGCCTTCGCCTCCGTTGCCGTCATCGTGCTGCGCGAGGAGCCGCACATCGCGTGGACGTATCTCGTCTTCATCGGCTGGATCGCCGGCGTCGCCATGCAGATCGTCGCGGGCGCAAAGGCACGGTGGCGGAAGGACAAGTCTTGAGCGGGTACGTTTGTGTGGCTATCGCCGCTCGGTCGTATCGCCCCCTTAAAACACCACGCCAATCTTCGTCCCGCGCTTCCACGCGACGCGGCAGCGCTTCTTCGTGTTGACGTGGAGCAGCTCGAAGCGGTCGGGGACTTTGACCTGGCCGCCGAGATCGACGCAGGCGCCGCCCGGCGAATAGTCGATCAGCGTGCAGTTGATCACCGGCGCCTTCGGGTCCGTGATGATCTTGGCCTGTCGCGACACCAGCCCGCTCGGCTTGACGCGTGTAAATCGTCGCGGATGCTGCATGTCGCTTGTCCTCCTTACGCGAAATGCGTCCTTGCGGGAAGGAATGGCATGGGGTGTCGCACCATCACGCTAACTGTTGAGCAAGCATTTTAGCGATTCTTCGATGCGATTAAGGAAGCAGTAACCATCATTCCCGCCGTCATGCCCCGGCTCGACCGGGGCATCCAGTATGCCGCGGCCTTTCCGTATTCGTTACCGCCTCTGGAATACTGGATCGCCCGATTAAATCGGGCGATGACAGTGGAGTGTGTGGCGCGCTCCCGCCTCACCTCACATCGCCACTCACCCCACCCCTCACGCTGCCTCCACCGTCGTCGGCGCGTGCGGGCCGACCGGCATCGGCACGGTGACAAAATCCTTCGGCAGATTCACCGGCCTGTACTCCGGCACGTCAGCCATCCGCTGCACCACGCTCTCATGCACATGCGCGCCTTCGGGGATCAGGCGCGGCTCGCAGTCGGGGATGTAGAAGCCGAAATGGACCTGGCGCTCCGGCCATTCCTTGTACTTCGCGCTCTTCGGGATGTATTCGAGCACGCGCCAGGCCGCCGTCATCGAATTGTGCATCTCGCCCTTCACATCGGGCGCGACGTAGGTGAACGGGCTGTTCTTGCGCTGAATGCCCCAGGCGAGCTGGTTCACCGTGCGCGGGTTGAAATGCAGCCCCGCCTTGCTCGCCTCGTCGATCATCCACAGCAGCGGATATTTCGACAGCGCGCTGCCGGTTTCGGCATAGCCGCCGCCGACGTCGCAATGCACGCCGGCGAAGTACACCTGCAGAATGTCCTGCGGCTCCTTCTTTTCATCGGGGACGAAGCGGTTGCTCCAGAAGGCTTGCGGCTCCATCCACTGCTTCAGGCGGAACATGCAGCGCCGCTCGTCGATCGCGATCGCCTGGCGAAAGATCTTCACGCTCGGGTTCTGCAGCGTGAACGCCAGCTCCTCCAGGCTCGGCCAGTACAGCCGGTCCGGCCGCGGCACGATCACGCTGGCGACCGTGTCCCACACGCCGATGAAGCGGATCGTCGGCCAGCGCGAGGAGGTGATGCGCGCGAACTGCGCGGCGAGATCGAAGCGATCGGAGGGCAGCGGCCCGTCCTCGTCGGCGCCCGCATCCGTGAGAGCGGAGAGATCGTTGCCGCGCCCGGTGCCGGAATATTGCTTGTAGGCAATCAACCCCGAGCCTGCGAGATTCGCCTGCTCCGGCGAGATCAGCCCCACCTTGTGGATCAGCCCCGCCAGCACCCGCACGGTATAGGCGCCGCGCGAGAAGCCGAACAAATAGATCTGGTCGCCCGGCGCGTAGTGCTCGACCAGGAAGCAATAGGCCGCGAGCACGTTGTCATCGAGCCCATAGCCGGTGGCGAGCCCCAGCACCAGCTTGATGTCGGCCTTCCAGCGGTTCCAGGTCGAAGGCTCCGTGACCGTGCCGACGCCGGGATCATAGAACACCAGCTGCCGCGGCCGCGTTTTGTCGGTCTTGCGCAGGCAGCGATAGAGCTTGAGCACATTGGAGATGTTCTCGCTGATCTCGTTGCCGGTGCCGTCGCAGCAGATGACGATGTTCTTCGGTTCGTTCTTCGGTTCGTTCCTGGGTACGATCGTGTGTTCGTGCTTGGTTTCGTGCTTCGTTTCGGCTTCGTGCTCCATCGAAGCGTCCCCTCCGGTGATGCTACCGGGGCGAGTATAACCGATTGCCGTGTCAGGCTGTTGAAATTAACCGCTTGTTAACCATGCGGTCGCCTAATGTGGACGATTGGGGGATCACGATGTCGGCCCAAACATGTCAGCCCATGTGACGCGACCGAAGTTGATGCCTGTTTCGGCCGATCCGGTCATCCGGTCGGTGGCGAGGCTGGCGGTTCGCGCCAAGGCCGTCTTACAGACCAAAACGGCTGTGCTACGGAGTAACCCAATGTTCGGAAAGGACGACTTAGTGGACAATCTCAGCCGCGATCTCGATCGCGTGCGCGGAAGACGCGATGCGCTTGCATCCGAAGCCGAGACCCTGACGGCTCACATCGCCGAACTCGAAGCCCGCCTTTCGGACGAGAAAAAGAGGCGGGAGCGCGATCGCGTCCTGGCCGAACTCGAATCGATAAAAACGCGAATCAAACACGCTGCCGGCGCGTTTGCGCCTGTCGTCGATAGTCTGTGCAAGGCGATCGAGCCGGCTGCGGCAGTCGTGCCCGAGGCGCGCGAGCTCAACAGTCTCCTATTGTCGGTGGCGACCGAAATCGACAGCGTGCTCGATCCGCTGCTCCGCGGACTGGATCAGCGCGCGGATGCGGTGCGGGCCGGACACGCTGCACTGGACATCCCGAGCTCGGCCATCGAGGCGTCCATCGAGCTCCCAAAGGACAGTAACGATCGCCTGCTTCGTTTTCCGGCCTGGCTGTCTCGCGACAAGGAGCCGGAGAAGAAGGAAACGGCGGAAGACCCGCGCAGCACGGCAGCGTGAAGGATTTGCGCGCCGCGCGCCTCAAGAAGCTCGTCTGCAGATCTGACGGTCGAAGTTCGCCGACTCCATAGGAGCGTTTGCTCCTGCCACAACAAAGCTGTCGTCCTGGCGAAAGCCAGGACCCATAACCCCAGGGAGCGGTTATGGCGCGAAGTTGCCAACCACGAGTCTTCGCCAAACTACTCCCTGTGGGTATGGGTCCCGGCGTTCGCCGGGACGACGGCGGAGGTTGTTGCTGCAGCTAGGCTCTTACGAGCAGCTCGCCATCGCGCTCCGGAGTCGCGTAGCAGCGGCCCATCTCCAGCATTGGAGGCGAGCAACCCCGGCCCTTGCCACCCGCTCAGTTGGCGCTGCGGCGCAGGAAGGCCGGGATATCGAGCACGCCGTCGTCGCTCGCATTGCGCGGCGAAGGGCGGCCGTAGGGATCGACCGGCCGGGGCGCCGCCTGGCGCGCATGGTCCGGATTCGGCCTTGGCGGTTGCCCCAGGGGTGGGCGGGCCGCCGGCTGCAGCGGGGGGCTCTCCGATTGCGGCAGGGTCGCGCTGCGCTCGATGCGATCGGCGATGCGGCGGCTGTCGTTGCGTAAGCGGCCGGCGAGCTGGGTGAGTGAGCTTTCCGCCGGCTGGGACTCCTGCGCCGGGTCGAGATTATCGATCCCGGTCGCCACCACCGAGACGCGGACGATGCCTTCGAGGCTTTCGTCAAAGGACGCGCCGACGATGATGTTGGCGTCCGGATCGGCCTCGTCGCGAATGCGGGTGGCGGCTTCGTCGACCTCGAACAGCATGAGATCCCTGCCGCCGGTGATGGAGATGATGAGGCCGCTGGCGCGCTTGATCGACGGGTTCTCGATCAACGGATTGGAGATTGCGGCCACCGCGGCGGCGAGCACGCGCTTCGGACCGGAAGCCTCGCCCCGTCCCATCATGGCCTTGCCCTTCTCGCGCATGACGGAGAGAACGTCGGCGAAATCGAGATTGATCAGGCCTTCCTTGACGATGAGGTCGCTGATGCAGGCCACGCCCGAATAAAGCACCTGGTCGGCAAGGGCGAAGGCATCGGCGAATGTGGTCTTCTCGCTGGCCACGCGAAACAGGTTCTGGTTCGGGATGATCAAGAGGGTGTCGACGAACTTCAGCAGTTCCTCGATGCCAGCTTCGGCAAAGCGCATGCGGCGCTGGCCCTCGAAGTAGAATGGCTTGGTGACCACGCCGATCGTGAGAATGCCGAGCTCGCGCGCGATCTTGGCGACCACGGGTGCCGCCCCGGTGCCGGTCCCGCCGCCCATGCCGGCCGTGACGAACACCATGTGTGCGCCGGCCAGTTGCTCGCGGATCGCATCGATGGTCTCTTCGGCGGCGGCGCGTCCGAGTTCAGGCTGCGAGCCGGCGCCGAGGCCTTGGGTGACATGGGTGCCGAGCTGGACGAGTCGCTTGGCCTTCGACATGGCAAGCGCCTGCGCGTCGGTGTTGGCGACGACGAACTCGACCCCCTGCAGCCCGGCCGTGATCATGTTGTTGACGGCATTGCCGCCGGCGCCGCCGACCCCAAACACGACAATGCGCGCCCTCATCTCGTGAAGATCGTTGATGCCAGTCATTCTTTCCTCGCGGTTGCTCCGGCAGGCTGGGGATGGAGAGATTTTCGCGTGCTACCTGCAAGCCGCGCGGTCTGATTCCACGATGGAGGCGGCCAGACGACCCAATCGCAGCGCGGCCTGGCCGGCGATTGAGCCGCCGGTTCGGCGGCCGGTCCGCAAAGTCGCCACTTCGTCTTCCAATCGTGCCGCCCACTCGTTGGCTGCGCTCGTCTCCGCCGCCGCCTGCAGCAGCTCGACCGCCAGGCGATCGGCGCGCTCGCGCTCGCGTTCGAAATCCGCCTTGTAGACGGCCGCCTGTGCTTCGAGCCGCGCGATCTCCGCCTTGAATGCCTCGCTCCTGAATGCGTCGATCTTTGCCATGGAGGCGGCGATGGGGTCCGCCTGGCGGCCAATTCGCGGCCGGGGCCTGTAGCGCAGCTCGGAGAAATCGACGCCGACCCGGGTCTTGCCGTCATCCGAACGCGAGCGCGGCAAGGCGCGTCGCCTGGCAAGCGACCGAGCAGCCTCGCGCGAGATTTCGAGGCGGGCACTAAGCTCGGCATACGTCAACAACTCAACGGACATCGGCTCTTCTCCTGGAGCGAACCGGGAAGGCATTTCAGGCTGATGATGGCTGGACGATCACTGCAGGCTAGGCTGCGTTGGTTAATGGACGGTTAACGCGGGGGCGGGCACCGTCACCGGATTGATGTTGGTCTTCCGCCGGTGCCACGTCGTGGGCTCCGTGACGGGCTGACCCCGGCGGCATAGGACACTAGCGGCCGCGTCCTGTCGGTCTTGCGCAGGCAGCGATTGAGCGCCAGCACATTGGAGATATTCTCAGAAGTCTCGTTGCCCGTCCCGTCGCACTAGATGACGATGTTCTTGGATTCGTTCCTGGGCGCGGTCGCGTGCTTGTTCTTGGCTTCGTGCATAGTTTCGTTTTGGCTTCGCTCCATCGAAGCGTCTCCTGCCTGCCTCAGGGTATCCCTTTCAAATCATCGAAGGGCGCCGCATCGAGCTACTTGCGTTTGAGCATCTGCGCAAAATATGGCTTCATATGCAGAGCGACAGCCTCGTAGTCGTTCTTGCTTAGCAGCCGGTATTTGTCCTCTGTTCTTATCGTATGGCCTTGGTATTCTACTCCGTGTAGGCCGACTGTCCCGAGGATAATCTGCGTGCCCCCAGGGGCCTCTTTAAGGCATGCTTCGATCATGCGGGCGGCATTCTCGGGATCTTGATCTTGTTGTACTGGCGTGTCGATCACCAGCGGACATGGTGCCGATTCAGTGGTGGCTCGCATCGTATGAAGGAACGCCAAATAATAGGCGAGCAAAGCCCGGGGCAAATCGCTGCCAGTTTCGCTAATTGAGCAGTCAATTCTCTTGTAGTTCTTCTCAGGCAGGTTGGGCACCTTTAGTCGGGTGACGAAGCCCTTCATGTAAGAAAAATAGCGGTCCTTTATCGGCTGTTGGAATTTCCGACGCTCGTAAGATTTCATGGTTAGTGACGCCTCATCGGACCTCGCATCGAGCTGACCAATCTTAGTGTCTAAATCTCGATGCTCTTCAGCGAGCGCGGCGTCCACCAGACGCTCGCTCTCGTCTGCGATTAAGTCGCGAAGTTTCAGTTCGCCGCGCTGCTCGTCCAGAAGGGAATTTATGCGCTGTATCTCTCAGGCGAATGTTCCGAACTTGCCGCGCTGCACCGCGATTTGCTCGTCGATTGCATTAATTTCGTGCTGAACCTCCATCAAGAGGCTGCGGCACGACTCCGCGTCTGAAACGAGACCAAACTTATTCGAAAAGTCATTCGTATGAATCGTCCCGCAGGTCGGACAAACGATCTCGGGCTCGGATGAATCGCGAAGGAACTCGTAGTCTGCGTCTAACTCAACTAAGGCATTTGCTGCCAACTCTTTCTGCTCTAGGAGCACTACGCGCTTAGAGCTCAAATCGACCAAAATGCGCTGAACGGCATCTTGCTGGCGTTGTAGTTCCTCGCATTCTCGCAGTAGCGCAGTTATTTGTTCGCCAAACGATGCCGGATCAAGGTCAAACCGTACGCTTTTGCGTTCCCGGTTTCTCAATCGTTTCGTCGCACGGGTCTAGCGCGCGTTTCTCTACCTTGAATTCGTCCTTTGATCTTTCCGCTTCTAACTTCGATCCTTTAGCAACGTAGTATTCATTCGGCAGTAAGCCTGCGTGGAAATAAGAGACATCATGCTTATAGCCTTCAAACATTTGCAGCCGTGCGAACGAACTCCACGTCTTTAGCCATCCGATGTCTTGATCGATATAAAAGGGAAGAAAGCAATATGCAGGCGGAGGGACTACTTGGTCGCCGTTTCGGTCCTGTAATGTCAACCTAAAATCGAGAAGTTCGGCAAGACGAGGGGCAACTCCGCCCGTAACTCCGGATGCCTCCCAGATCATTTGCCCCTTGCGATCAAAGAGTCCGAAGAAGCTCCCTGTTCTAAGTATGCGATAAGCGTCTTCGTTGACTGTAAAATCTAGCAGCAGGTCGACTTTGAGCGATTGCCAGCTCGGGCTAACTTTATAGGCGTCAGCTCCAAAAGCCGCATAGATCGACTTAATCAGGCATGACTTGCCCGTGTCATTCTCGCCGAGAACTACTGTCGTGTTCGGATCGAACGTCGCGATCCTCGCCGACTTTTCGAGTTCGGAGCACAGATACAGTTTTTGAAACCGCAAGCTTTTCATAGCTACGCGTTCGCAGGCTGCGGATTAGTCGTTTGAAGCGTTCCTGACGGGTCATGTGTGAACACCTCGTACATAATCATCACTTTAAGTCGAGCCGGCTTGAACAGTGCAAGGGTCGTCATCGCGAATGGCTCCACCGAGGGGTAGATAGTGGTCACGAGTTGCTGCAGGGGAAGGCCGAGGGTCGAACATGCATCGATCTCGACCCGGATTTTGTCGCGCAGCATGTTGACCGCGAGGTCACTCGAGTCGAGGACTACCGCTCGGTATCGCTTCCATTCGCGAGCCAGCTCTGCAACAGTCAATACGTCGCCAACATCAAGATGGATTACAATTTCGTTCCAGGAAGGCATGCTGTGCGCAAGTTCAATCGCCTTTAGCCAGCCGTCTACCTGACTCTTTGTAATGGACTTCCGACTAATCAACTCATCAAAGTCACGTATCGATACGGTGTATTTCGAGCGCAGGCGGCATTCCTCGACTATAGTTTTGTAAACACTATCAGGATTGAACTCTACTGGCCCAAGTTGATCGTGAACGAATTCGATAAGTTTGCCCTTGATATGCGCTGAACTGTCCTGAAGACTTCAAATCGGCCCTGACGAAACGAAAGAGCTCATCCACGATAGTTGCCGAAGCTGTGGGATACTCTGCTTGCAGTTTCGCAGTTAAGTCGGAGAGCATTTTGGGTTCTGCATCCGACATGCAGCACTCTGTGGCCGCTGCATCAAAGAATTGACAAGGCACGTTGGAGACGAACGCGAGTTTGTTCGTTTCGCTCGGGAAGATGTCGTAGTTGGAATAGAGCTTTCCCGCGTGAGACGGCAACAGGCCGTTGTTTGGATCGTTCTTCCTTTTTTTCCGACTTGTGAGTTCTGTCAGGGTCCAATGGCCCTTTGACTTTGTTTTCACTTGATAGAAGGAGGCTTGTGAGGGGGCCGAAGAACTGTTGAGCAGGACGATGTCGTCGTGAAATTCGAACGAGATCGCGTAATCGGAACTCGTGCCGTGATGGGCGAAAACCAACGTAAGCCCCCACAGAGCCTGATAGTCGTAGCGCTGAGCGCCCGTCTCACCCGACTTTTCCCGTTGCGGCTCCGCAACGAGCCTGTCTGCAAATGACAAAAAAGATCCTCGTACTTAGAAAAGCGATTCAGGACACTCTAATGGGTACACCTCGGATGACAACTACGACGAGCATATCCGGCCTGCCGATCGCATCGTTAAAAAGTTGAAGTGAGCGCGAGGTTTTCGCCGAGGCCACGACGCAACGGAGGCATCTAGTTGCAGCGCAAAAACTGGGGCCGCAAAAACAAAAACGGCCGGATCTTTCGACCCGGCCGTCACTTCAAACTCAACGCTCTTAAAGCTACGCCACGCGACGCTTACGCGTGCCCCCGGCCCAGCTCTTAAGAATTCTTAGCTCGCCTTCTTCTCGGGCGCAGCGCCGCCGACCTTCTTCTGGATCTGGCGCTTCAATTCCAGCGCGCGCGGCGACAGGGCGTCGGCGTTAGCCTTGATGAGGTAGGCATCGAGGCCGCCATTGTGGTCGACGCTCTTGAGCGCATTGGTGGAGACGCGCAGGCGCACGTTGCGCTCGAGGGCTTCGCTGATGAACGTCACGTTGACGAGGTTCGGCAGGAAGCGGCGCTTGGTCTTGATGTTGGAGTGGCTGACCTTGTGGCCGGTGAGGGGGCCCTTGGCCGTCAGTTCGCAGCGGCGAGACATGTCAAAAATCCTTATCCGTTCCCCCAGCGATTTGCGGCGGCCATTCGGGGCGCCA
Source organism: Bradyrhizobium sp. UFLA05-112 (assembly GCF_053572325.1). Taxonomy (NCBI): domain Bacteria; kingdom Pseudomonadati; phylum Pseudomonadota; class Alphaproteobacteria; order Hyphomicrobiales; family Nitrobacteraceae; genus Bradyrhizobium; species Bradyrhizobium sp. UFLA05-112. The sequence continues at coordinate 28,603 of NZ_JBANBK010000094.1, forward strand.
CGGGGGTGCAAATTCTCTGTCCTTGCAGGGAGCGGGCGGACGTATAGGGGGGAAGGGGCGGGTAGTCAAGGATTTGGCCGAGATTTCAGCCCAACCACCGCTGTCATCGCCCGGCTTGGCCGGGCGATCCAGTATTCCAGAGGCGGTAGTGATTCAACTGAGGGGCCGCGGCGTACTGGATGCCCCGGTCGAGCCGGGGCATGACAGCGGAGCAAGGGGCAGGGAGCGGCGGAACAAGGGGCGCGTGCGGTGATCGAGTACGCGCGTCCCCACTCACGAAAACGGCAATGATTGAAACGCCTTACCATCACATAAAGGGCGTAATCGGGGCGGAAAGAGAGGCTGGTTCCAAGCGGCCGGGCTCTGATTGCTCGCCCCTGACATTGTTTGCCGCCGGTTTTGGCTTAAGTACAAACACTAGCGGTATCATCGGATTGCAACTGAACGTGATCATGCCTCTGTCTTTCTCGCCCCTGTCTCTTATACACATCATCCAGGAGGACGTGTTCTCGGCCGCCGCGTCCGGCGGCACCGTCGGCATCCTGAAATCCTTCACCGGCGGGTCCGGCACCGGCGCCTCGCAGGGCCGCGTCGTCAACGGCGCGCTGGTTGCGACCGGCTACCAGGCCTCCACCACCACCTCGAAGAAGACCGAGGACATCCACATCGTCCTCGACAAGGGCAATGTGAAGGAGTTCGGCATCGCGCCGGAGCCGCCGGTCGACCCTGACCGCATCGTCGTCACCGAGGCGCATCGCCGCGGCGTCTGGGATCCGATGACGGCTTCGCTCTTGCGCGTGCCCGGCACCGGCGAGCCAGTGTCGCCGGAGGCCTGCCACACCGGCGCCCCCGTGTTCGACGGCCGCATGCGCTACGACCTCAAGCTCGATTTCAAGCGCATGGAGAGCGTGAAGGCGGAGAAGGGCTATCGCGGCCCGGTCGTGGTTTGCGCGCTCTATTTCGTGCCCGTCGCCGGCTACATCCCGGATCGCCCGGTCATCAAATACCTCGCGGCCCAGCGCAACATCGAGATCGCGTTTGCGCCGGTTGCGGGCACCCGCATCCTGGTGCCGTTCTGGGTGAAGATCCCGACCCCGCTCGGACCTGCCATGTTAGAGGCCACCAGCTTCATCACCGTCCCCCAGCCGCCGAAGGTTGCGAAGACGCAGTGAGGCGTCGTTTGGCGATGCCGACCCACTACAGATGGCGGGGAGCGCGGCTCTGCTTGTCTATCCCTACTGTGCATGGGCTTGTTTTCGCGAAAATGGGCGAGGCGCACCCGCGTCGACCCTCACCCTGACAGGATGAGGGTTGGGCAACGGAATCCATTTGACTCTCAGTCGATTCTGATTCGACTCCACCCCGTCCCCAACATTAAGGAACTCGCTCCGAAAACGCCGCTTGTGCCGACGACCAAAACTCCATCTAGTGCGCCGGAAAACGACCTGGCGCGAGATGTTGCGTGAACGAATCCGGAAGCAGAGGGGAGTCAGCGATTCGGCCGCGATTCGTTCCGGAGTCGTTCCGAAGTTTAAATGCAGGCGAGAAAGCGTTGCAAAATGAGACAGTTGCGGGGGAGGCCAGCATTGTCGCCACTCTCTCCGTCGTCATCGCCCGGCTTGACCGGGCGATCCAGTACTCCGAGGCGCCTGTAGTTGAACCGAGGAGCCGCGGCGTACTGGATGCCCCGGTCAAGCCGGGGCATGACAACGGAGAATGCCGCCCCCGTTCGGAGACATAACCGACACATGAAAGCCCAATCCTCCCTGCTTGCTCCCCTCACCCTGAGGAGGCCGCGCGGCGGCCGTCTCGAAGGGCGAGGGGCCCGGCCCGCTCCGCAAGGGTAAGCGCAGCACCGGCCGGGCCTTCATCCTTCGAGACGCGCGTGCCGCGCTCCTCAGGATGAGGATCGACACG
>NZ_JBANBK010000095.1:0-30138 GCF_053572325.1 Bradyrhizobium sp. UFLA05-112
GGGCTTGGATGCCATCACGTCGGCAACCGTGACCGGCTCATGGAATTGCGCGCCGGGATGGGTGCAGGCGTGCGCGCGCATCAGCACGGCGAACTCCGCAAGATCCTCCTCGGTCACACCGTACTCGTGCATATAACGGGACGCGACGAGGCCGTAATAGGCGGGGATGGTCGGGCCGAGCGGCACCTCGTAATCGGGATGACCGACCTGCGCCAAGGCCCGGATCGAGGCATCGCGGCTCTGTCCGGTCAGACGGTTCTCCCCGGCGACAACGAGCACATGCCGAACCACGCCGGCCTCGACCAGGTGATGGGCGAGCATGGTCATCGCGAGCCCGGTCGCGCCGCCGACCTGCACGGCGTGGGCGTAGCTCGGACGGATGCCGAAATGCTCGGCGAAGACGGTTGCCAGCATGATGTGCGGCGACACCGTCGAATAGCCGCAGAGGACGCCGTCGATCTCAGGTCGTACCAGCCCGGCATCGTCGAGTGCAAGCTGGGCCGCGCGGCTCATCAGGTCGAGCGAGGATGAGCCTTCGTGCTTGCCGTAAGGCGTAAGCCCGACGCCGGTGACGAAGCTCATGGCGCTCTCTCCCTACTCCGGCGGCGAGCGGGTCACGCCGTCGCGTATCAGGGCCGCGATCTCATCCGCGGAATAGCCGATCTCCCTCAAGATCTCAGCACCGTGCTCGTTGAGGCGCGGTGCGAACCGTGACGGTTCGGCGTCGGTGTCCGACCAGGTCGCGGTGACCTTCATGCTGCGGATGGGCCCCTCGGTCGGATGGGTGACCACCGGGAAGAAGCCGGTCGCCTCCAGATGCGGGTCATGCAGGATCGTTTGCAAATCGTGCATCGGCATGACCGGCACGTCGGCCTTGGTCAAAAGCTCGATCCATTCGGCGGTCGTGCGTGTCTCGAAGATGCGCGCGAGCTCGGCATAGACGAAATCGATATTCGCGGCGCGGCCGGCAAAGGTCGCAAACCTCTTGTCGGCGCGCAGATCGTCGCGGCCGGTCGCCTCGAAAAAATTCTGCCACTGCTTGTCGTTGTAGACGATCACGCTGAGGTAGCCGTCCGCGGTCTTGTAAGGCCTGCGGTCGCGCGACAGATGACGTGCGTAGCCACCCTTGTCGAGCGGCGGCTCGAACGTGAGTCCCCCCATGTGATCGCCCATGACGAAGCCGGCCATGGTCTCGAACATCGGGACGTCGACGCGCTGGCCGCGCCCGGTGCGGTCGCGGTGCACGAGGCTGGCGCAGATCGCGCCGACCGCGGTGAGGCCCACGATGCGATCGACCAGCGCGTTCGGCACGTAGCGCGGCACGCCGTCGCCGGTCTGTGCCATCAACGCGGGCAGCGCGGTGGCACCCTGGATCAGATCGTCATAAGCGGGCTTTGCGGCATAGGGCCCGTCCTGGCCGAAGCCGAACACGCCGGCATAGACGAGGCGCGGGTTGATCGCGGAGACCACGTCATAGCCGAGCTGAAGGCGCGCCATGGCCTGCGGACGGACGTTGTAGACGAGAACGTCGGCATCCTTGATGAGCCGCAGCACGGCGTCGCGGCCCGCGGGCTTCTTCAGGTCGAGGCAGATCGAGCGCTTGCTGCGATTGGTGTTGAGAAACACCGGGCCCATGCCGGCATGACGCATCGGGCCGATCAGGCGAGTGACGTCGCCTTCGAGCGACTCCACCTTGATGATGTCGGCACCGTAGTCACCGAGCATCTGGGTCGCATACGGCCCCATCAGCACGGTCGTCATGTCGATGACCTTGATGCCCTTTAGCGGCCCCATCGTTCACTCCCGATTGCGCGGGGGCCAAGATGTGGCCCGCGATTTCGGTCCAGCTAACGGCAGCGGCGGGACCCGAGCAAGTGCGGCCGGCGTATGGCCGCATGCGCCGCGTGCGAGCGCGGCGCGGCGCTTATTTCTTCTGGCGGGCTTCGCGGATCTTGAGCAGCCGGTCGAGCTCGTCGTTCTGCTGGTTGATGCGATCGGCGATACGCGCCTCGCTCTGCTCGCCGGATGCGGCGGCGGCCTGCTCGATGAGTTGCCTGATATTGCCCTCGAGGATCGCGATACGATCGTTGAGTTCGTCTAGTGATAGCGAGCTGTCATTGCTCATGATGCATTCCCCGGAAATCAATCAAGAGCAGGAGGGTGAGCGAAGCGAAACGTGGCTACCTTGACATAGCGCAAGGAAGGGTGGGTGCGGCGCATTCGCGCCTTTGCCCACCCTTGCGGGTTACTTCAACGGCTCCAGGACGGAAACGTAGTTGGCAACGGCAGCGCCGCCCATGTTGAAGATGCCGCCGAGCCTGGCGTTCTTGATCTGCATGCCCTCGGGCGCTTGCCCGGCAAGCTGCATCGCGGTCATCACATGCATGGAGACGCCGGTGGCGCCGATCGGGTGGCCCTTCGCCTTCAGCCCGCCGGACGGATTGACCGGCAGCTTGCCGTCCTTCAGCGTCCAGCCCTCCTTGATGGCGCGGGCGCCCTGCCCCTTCGGCGTCAGGCCCATTGCTTCATATTCGATCAGCTCGGCGACCGTGAAGCAGTCGTGGGTCTCGACGAAGGAGAGGTCGGCGAGCGACACGCGCGCCTTCTCCAGCGCGCGCTGCCAGGCAACAGTGCAGCCTTCGAACTGGAGAATGTCGCGCTTGCTCATCGGCAGGAAGTCCTGGGCGTGCGCGGTGGCGCGGAAGCCGATCGACTTGCCCATGCCCTTGGCGGTCTCGGCATCAGCCAGCACCAGCGCCGCGGCGCCGTCGGAGACCAGCGAGCAGTCGGTGCGCTTCAGCGGGCCGGCGACGCAAGGGTTCTTCTCGCTCTCGGCGCGGCAGAACTCGAAGCCAAAATCCTTGCGCATCTGGGCGAAGGGGTTGGCGACGCCGTTCTTGTGGTTCTTGGCCGCGATCAGCGCCAGCGCATCCGACTGGTCGCCGTACTTCTGGAAATACGAGCTGGCGATCTTGCCGAACACGCCGGCGAAGCCGCCGACGGTGTCGCCGTCTTCCGGCAGGTAAGAGGCTTTGAGCAGATTCTTGCCGATCTCCGGACCCGGCGTGCGCGTCATCTGCTCGACGCCGACGACCAGCACGATCCTGGCAGCACCGGCCGCGATCGCGCGCAGGCCCTGATGCACGGCGGCCGAACCGGTGGCGCAGGCGTTCTCGACGCGGGTCGCCGGCTTGAAGCGCAGGTGCGGATCAGCCTGGAGCACCAGCGAGGCGGTAAAATCCTGCGGCGAGAAGCCGGCGTTGAAATGACCGAGCACGATCTCATCGACGTCGCTAGCCGAGATGCCGGCATCCGCAATCGCCTCATTGGCGACGCGCGTGACGAGGCTTTCGACGGTCTCGGTGTCGAACTTACCGAACGGCGTATGTGCCCATCCGACGATGCTGGCGGTCATGGTCACTCTCCTCAGATCTTCTCTTGTCTTCCCTTGCCCGATTCTTAGCCCATCGGGCCCAAGAGTTCATCAAGACTTCACGCGGCTTTGAGGCCTTTGAGGGTTCGCTGGCAGATGGCAGTTATGCCGGCCCAGTTCCCGGCCCTGATCTCCGCCGCCGGGCATAGCCAGGAACCGCCGACCGCAAGCACGTTGGGCTCGGCGAGCCAGGTCGCCGCATTGGCCTCGCCAACGCCGCCGGTGGGGCAAAAGCGCGCATTGGGGAACGGACCGCCCAGCGCACGCAGGCCCTTGATGCCGCCGGCCTGCTCCGCGGGGAAGAATTTTGCGAGATCGAAGCCGAACGCCAGGGCCTGCATCAGCTCGGACGCGGTCGCTATTCCCGGCGCAAAGGGCAACGCGCTGTCGGCGGCAGCCTTCAAAAGATCGGGCGTGCCGCCCGGGCTGATGCCGAACTTGACGCCGAGTTTCTCGGCTCGCGCGAGGTCGGCCGGGTTGAGGATGGTGCCAATGCCGACGATCGCCTCCGGCACCTCCGATATCATCGCTTTCGCGGCCTCGATCGCCACGGAGGTGCGCAGCGTCACCTCCAGCGTCTTGACGCCACCCGCAACGAGAGCGCGCGCCAGGGGCACGGCATCCTCGACACGCTCGATGGTGAGGACGGGGATGACGGTCGCGGCCTTGAACAGCGCGGCGAGCTTTTCCTGTTTGGCAGTCGTGGTCATTGCGTTTCGATTTTCACTTTGTCGCTTGGCGTGAGGTCGTCGGCCGGGGCCGCTTCTTCGGCGGCATGGCATAGGCCGGAATGATGGCACCGGGATAGCAGATCACGAGGCTCGCGAGGCGATGGCCGGCCTGCGCGGCCTCGACCGGATCGGAACCTGCGAGCCTTGCGGCAATGTAAGCCGCAGCAAAGCTGTCGCCGGCCGCGGTGGTGTCGATCACCGGCTTGGTCAGCGGCTCGGCACGCACCTCGCTTGTGCCGCCCGGAAAGCGCAGCAGGCTGACGGGTTCGGCGAGACGGAACACCAGCTCGGGAGTGGGGATGCGCGCCATCAGCTCGGCATGGCTCTCGCCGGGATACAGCGCGAGCAGGTCCTCCGTCGAGGTGAGCACGATGTCGGCGGCCTCGAATGCGGCGGCAAACACCGCGCGGGCGACGTCGCGATCGGGCCAGGCGCGGGCGCGAAAATTGGTATCGAATACGAAGCGGGTGCCGAGCAGGCGCGCGCGCTTGATCGCCGCGAACAGACGCTCGCGCCCGGCCTGATCGTAGATCGAGAGCGTGATCGCGGAGAGATAGACGATGTCATAGCTCATCAGCGAGTTGAGGAGCTCGTCCGTCTCCGGCAGATCCATCAGCCGGCGCGCGGCCGCGCTGTCGCGCCAGTGAAAGAACTGCCGCTCGCCCTTGGCATCAAGCTGGATCATGTAGAGACCGGGCAGCTTGCCGGACAGACGCATGACGCGCCTGGTGCCGACGCCCTCGGCAGCCCAGGCCGTCACCATCTCGTCACTCAGCGCGTCATCGCCGAGCGCGGTGAGATAGTCGACCTTGACCTCGAGCCGCGCGAGATAGACGGCGGTGTTGAGGGTGTCGCCGCCGAAGCCGCGCGCGTAGAGTCCGCCGCCCTGCCCCTGGCCGCCGGACTGTCCGCCTCCCTGGGCCTGCCGGAGCTCGACCATGCATTCACCGATGCAAGCAACGCTCGCCATTACTCGACCCACACTGTTCACCGGTTGCGTCAGGCGACGAAATTGCCGCCGAGCTCGTCTTCGATGTGAATGCGGATGATATCATCGAAGCTCTTCTCGGCGGTCGTGAAGCCGAGCTCGCGCGAGCGACGCGCGTCGAAATTGCGCGGCCAGCCGCCGACGATGCCCACGATGAAGGGATCCGGCTCCCGCTTGATGCGCGCGGCGACCTTCTCGCCCGCGACCCGCTTCAAGGCCGCAATCTGCTCGCCGACGGTCGCCGACAGGCCGGGCATGGTGAGATTGCGGCGCGGGCCGACCGCAGCGAGGTCCATTGTGCCGGCATGGAGCAAGAAGCCGACCGCGGAGCGTGGCGTCGCGTGCCAGTGGCGGACGTCCTCGGAAACCGGCAGGATCGCTTCCTTGCCGGCCAGCGGCTCGCGCAGGATGTTGGAGAAGAAGCCGGATGCCGCTTTGTTGGGCAGGCCGGGGCGGATGCAGATGGTCGGCAGACGGATGCCGATGCCATCGAGGAAGCCGCGGCGGGAATAGTCGGCGAGCAGCAGCTCGCCGATCGCCTTCTGGGTGCCGTAGCTGAGCAGCGGCGTGTGGAAGAACTCGTCGCCGATCGCATCCGGGAACGGCGCGCCGAATACCGCGATCGAGGAGGTGAAGACCACCCGCGGCTTGTAGCCGCCGCCTGCGAGGCGGATGGCGTCGAGCAGCATCCGCGTGCCGTCGAGGTTGATGCGATAGCCCTTGTCGAAATCGAGTTCGGCCTCGCCGGAGACGATGGCGGCCAGATGGAAGATCACGTCGGGGCGCCCCGCGACCAGCTTCTCGGCGGCTCCGGGAACGGCAAAATCGCCGGACACCGTCTCGACAGCAAAGCCGGCCTTCTCGGGCTTCTTCGGCTCGACCACGTCATGCATGGTCAGCTTGGTGATGTCGCTTTTGCCGAGCCGGCCGTCGCGTAGCAGCCGTTCGCACAATTTGCGGCCGACCATGCCGGCGGCGCCGAGAACCAGAATGTGCAAGAGCCTACTCCTTCTTATTGATCTTCAACGCGCCCGTTCGGACGCGTTCCTACGGCGGGCCCGCAATCATTCCTTCACCGCGCCGGTCATCGCCGACACATAATGCTCCACGAAGAAGGCGTAAAGGATAACCAGCGGCAGCGACCCTGCGAGCGCCCCCGCCATCAACGACCCCCAGCGGTAGATGTCGCCGTCCACGAACTCGTTGACGATCGCGACCGGCACCGTCTTGTTGCTGGTCGATTGCAGGAAGGTCAGCGCGTAGATGAACTCGTTCCAGCACAGCGTGAAGCAGAAGATGAAGGCCGAGATCAGGCCGGGAATTGCCAGCGGCAGCACGATCTTGATCAGAATCTGCCAGCGGCTCGCCCCATCGATCAGCGCGCATTCCTCGAGCTCGAACGGGATGGTCTTGAAATAGCCCATCAACAGCCAGGTCGAGAACGGGATCAGGATGGTCGGATAGGTCAGGATCAACGCCAACGGCGAGTCGAACAGGCCGTACTGGAACACGACGGTGGCCAGTGGGATGAACAGGATCGACGGCGGCACCAGGTAGGCGAGGAAGATCAGGCCGCCGACGAGATTGGCGCCCTTGTAGCGCAAGCGCACGATGGCATAGGCCGCCAGCACCGATGCGATGATCGAGAGCACGGTGGCGCAGACCGCCACGTACATCGTGTTCCAGAGCCAGTGTGGGTAGTAGCTCTCGAACAGCAGCTTGTGGAAGTGCTTGAAGGTTGGATTCCAGGTCCAGAACGGGTTGTACTTGTCGAGATCGAGCAACTGCTCGTCCGGCTTCACCGAGGTCAGCGCCATCCAGTAGAACGGAAACAGCAGGACCACGACGATGATCGTGAGCGGCAGATACAGCGTCACGATCCGCCGCGGCACCGACTGGAGATAGCTCATGCCTTCGCTGTGATCGGCGCGCGCCGGCGTTGACAGCACCGTCTTGAGATCGACTTTCGATGCAGGAAGATCAGTCATTGCTCTCTCCCTGTTGCCACTTCCTACGCTGCAGGCCGAACCAGGAGATCATGATTGCGGCAAGCAAGAATGGAATCATCGCACTGGAGATCGCCGCGCCCTCGCCGAGCTGCCCAGCGATGATCGCGCGCTGATACGACAGCGTCGCCATCAGATGGGTGGCATTGACCGGGCCGCCGCGGGTCATCGCCCAGATCAACTGGAAGTCGGTGAAGGTGAACAGCACCGAGAAGGTCATCACGACCGCGATGATCGGCGTCAGCAGCGGATAGGTAATGTATCGGAAATTCTGCCAGCGCGTTGCGCCGTCCAGCGTTGCGGCTTCGTAGAGCGAGGGCGACACCGTCTGCAGGCCGGCGAGCAGCGTGATCGCCACGAACGGCACGCCGCGCCAGATGTTTGCAAAGATCACGCAGATCCGCGCCCAGGTCGTATCGCCGAGGAAATTGATGTTCTGGCTGATCAGCCCGAGATTCTTCAGCGACCACGAAATGATCGAGAACTGGGAATCGAAGATCCACCAGAACGCGAGCGCCGAGAGCACGGTCGGCACGATGAACGGGATCAGGACGAGTGCCCGCAGCATCGCCTTGAACGGCATATTCTCATTCAGGAGAAGCGCGAGATAGAGCCCGATCGCGAATTTGAAGGCGCTGGCCACGAACGTGTACAGCAGCGTGTTGGTCACCGACAGCCAGAAGATCGAGTCGTCCCACAGCCACTGATAATTCTCGATACCGATGAATTGCCCGACTCGGCCGATGCGGGTGTCGGTGAAGGACAGCCAGATGCCGAGCCCCAGCGGATAGGCCAGGAAGAAGATCAGGAAGGCCATGGCCGGCACCATGAACCAGAAGCCGAGCCAATTGCGATTGTGCTTGAGCAGGTCCCAGGCGCTGGCCTCGCGAAACTGAGGCTTGGCTTGGGAAGCAACTACGACATCAGCCATGCCCGATATCCCTGATCAGAGTGCGAAGAGCGGGCGGCCAGACAGCCGCCCGCGTCGAGATCATCAGCGATAGATGCGCTTCAATTGCCGTTCGGCTTCCGCAATCGCACCCTTTGCGTCCTTCGTGCCGGTGCAGTAGTTGGCAAACATGTCAACGACGATGAAGTCGGCGATTGCGGTTGCCGCCTTCTCGCCCACCGTACCGATGCCGGACGCCGGCAAGGTTCGCTTGGATGCCTGCGCGAACACGGCGTTCTTTGGATCGGCCGTCCAGACCGGCGCGTTTTCATACGCATTCAGAGTCTGCGTCAGGTAACCCTGCGCCCCATCCAGCCACTTCTCGTAGTTTTCCTTCTCCAGCATGAAGGCAATGAACGCCTTCGCCGCGTTCGGGTATTTGGTGAAGTTGAAGGCGAGGATCGGCAGAGCGAGCTGCAATTCGGTCGGCTTGCCGATGGGCCCGACGGGGTGCAGCGCGTGATAGGTGTCTTCGGCGAGTTCCTTCTTGGTGGGGTCGGTCTTGGCCGCGACATAGATCGAAATGCCGTTGAGGGTACAATAAAGCTCGCCGGCCAGGTACGCCTTGTTGTTGGAGGAGTCGTTCCAGGATGGGGTCCCGGGGATGAAGGTCTCGGAGAGCGCCTTGCAATACTCCAGTGCCTTCATGGTCTCGGGCGAATTGATGACGATCTTGTCGTTCTGGTCGACGGTGTAGGCGCCGTGTCCCCACAGCACCCAGTGCAACCAACCATTGGCGTCACCGCTGGCATGCCCGAGCGCGTAGCCCGCGGGCGTGTTGTTCGCCTTGAGCGCCTTGCACATCTCGAGGAAGCCGGGGAAGTCCTTCGGAAACTCCTTGAAGCCCGCCTTGTCGGTCGCCGACTTGCGGTAGGTCATGTACCCGCCGTTGGTCGCCACCGGAATGCCCAGCCAGTCGTCGCCAAGCTTGCAGGTCTTGGCCGCCGCATCCGTCCAGCCACCATACTTCTTGCCGAGGTAATCGGCGACGTCGTTCATCTTCAGCACTTTGGTCGGGAAGAGTTGGGGCAGCGTGTGGAGGCCCCAGGCTAGATCGAGACCCGAGCCGGTATTGGCCGCAACGGATGCCTTCGGCTGCACGTCCTCAAAGGACTCGCTGAACACGTTCATTTCGGTGCCGGTCGCCGCCTTGAACGCCGCGACCATCGCGTTGAATGCATCGTCTTCCGCCGGCACGAAGCGCTTCCAGCGCATCACGGTCAGCTTGGCGCCCGGCTCGGCCTTCCACGGCGAGTCCGCCGCCCAGGCTTTCGCGAATTCGAACAGTGCAGGTCCCGTCAGTGCGCCGGTTGCAGCCAGTGCCGTTCCGCCTTGAAGCAATGCCCGGCGGGTAAAGTCTTGCATGTCGTCCTCCCAATGAAACTTTTTTTAGTTTGTTGAAGTCTGTCTCACGCGTTCAGCCGTTTTCCTGTCCCCTCGTCGAACAGATGAACCAGCGACGGATCCGGCTTCAGCCGGACCTTGTCACCAGGATTGAACTGGTGCCGCTCGCGGAACACGGCGACAACCTGCTCGCCGCCGAGCTTTGCGAACACCTGCGTCTCCGAGCCCGTCGGCTCGACGACGACGATCTCGGCTTCCGCCCCGTCGTCGGCGATCGTGAAATGCTCGGGCCGCACGCCATAGACCGCGGGCTGTCCGTCGGACGCGGTCGGCGCGGTCTTGAGCGGCAACTTGACGCCGTTCGGTCCCTCGAAGGTCGCCACCCCGTTCGAGCGCACATGGCCCTTGAGGAAGTTCATCGCCGGCGAGCCGATGAAGCCCGCGACGAACTGATTTTCGGGCTTGTCGTAGAGCTCGAGCGGCGTACCCATCTGCTCGACGATGCCGTCATGCATGACGACGATCTTGTCGGCCATGGTCATGGCCTCGATCTGGTCGTGGGTGACGTAGACGGTCGTGGTCTTGAGCCGCTGGTGCAGCTCCTTGATCTCGGTGCGCATCGCGACGCGCAGCTTGGCATCGAGGTTCGACAAGGGCTCGTCGAACAGGAACACCTGCGGATCGCGCACGATGGCGCGGCCCATGGCGACGCGCTGGCGCTGGCCGCCGGAGAGCTGGCGGGGATAGCGATCGAGCAGCGGCGTGAGCGCGAGGATCTCGGCGGCGCGCTTGACGCGCTTGTTGATCTCGTCAGAGCCTGCGCTGCGCAGCTTGAGCGAGAAGCCCATGTTGTCGGCGACGGTCATGTGCGGATAGAGCGCGTAGTTCTGGAACACCATCGCAATGTCCCGCTCCTTGGGCTGGACATTGTTGACGACGCGCTCACCGATCGAGATCGTGCCTGAGGTGATGTTCTCGAGCCCTGCGAGCATGCGCAGCAGCGTCGACTTGCCGCAACCGGAGGGGCCAACCAGAACGACGAATTGACCGTCCTCGATCGGAATCGTCACGCCGTGCAGGACTTCAAAATTGCCGAACGATTTCCGCACGTCGCGGATGTGCACAGACGACATCTAGCTCCCTCCTCACTGGTCCGCAGCGCCCATCGAGCACCGCTACCGCCTTTTCTTCTGAGGCCCCACCCAACGAGGCCCCATTGTACAGGCAGCATTGTCCGCAGTTTGCGCCATTTTGGCAATTTGTCTTTGGTTAGTCGGAGCTGGTAGCGCTGTCAACGTTCCTTTGTTTGCAGGAAGGGCTGTGCTATGAGCAACAAATGGGACGAAAACGCACCAAATCGGGCAAGATCCGGCTGGCGGAGGTCGCCGAGCTCGCCGGAGTGAGCCCGATCACCGCGTCCCGCTTTTTCAGGAATCCGGAGGCGCTGTCGGTTGCCAAGCGGGCGCGAGTCGAGAGCGCCGCACGTGAGCTTGGCTATGTGCCCAATCTCGCGGCACGTGCACTGGCCTCGCAGCGCACGGAGGTGATTGCCGTTCTGATCCCCTCCCTCACCAACAACGTGTTCTCCGACGTGCTGCGCGGCATCTACGACGCGTCCGAAGGCAGCCGCTACTCGATCCAGCTCTCCAACACGCGCTACAGCATCCTTCAGGAGGAGAAGCTGCTCCGCCTGTTCCTGGCGCAGAAACCGGCCGGGCTGATCGTCACCGGCATCGACCAGACAGCCGAATCGCGTGCGATGCTGGAGGCGGCCGATTGCCCGATCGTGCAGATCATGGAGCTCGGGCCCGCCCCCGTCGACATGATGATCGGCTTTTCGCACTATGATGCGGCACGCGCGGCGGTCGCGCACCTGTTTGCGCAAGGTTGCCGCCGGGTCGGCTTCGTCGGGGCGCGGATGGATCCGCGGGTGCAGCGGCGGCTTGACGGCTATGTCTCGGCGACGAAGGACGCCGGGCTGTTCGACCAGCGCCTCGTCGTCACGACGGCGACGCCGACCTCGGTGACGCTGGGGGGAACGCTGTTTGCCGACCTGCTCGCGCGGGAGCCGAACATCGATGCGGTGTTCTGCGCCAATGACGACATCGCACTCGGCGTGCTCTTCGAATGCCGGCGCCGGGAGATCACTGTCCCTGATCAGATCGCCATCATCGGCTTCAACGACCTTGAATTCATGGCGAGCGCGGTCCCAACCCTCACCAGTGTGCGGACCAACCGCTACGAGATGGGCCGGGCTGCCGCAACGATGCTGATCGAAGCCATCGAAGGCCGCCGCCCGGAACAGCCGGTGCTCGATCTCGGTTTCAAGGTGATCGAGCGGCAAAGCTCGCTGGCGCAGCGCGCCGCCAGCCAGCCCGCACTTTCGGGAATGGTGGCGGGTCGAACAAAATGATAGCGTTACCAAGGACCCATGGCTAGTATCGCACTTGTGAGGAAACGACCGCCAGGCGAGCTGCGGAATGCAGCCTTGCGCTGTCGGGCATCGCACAAGCCGACACGACAGACCGACGCCTGTGCGTTCGCATTCTAGGAGATATCAATGACAAAAAAACCAACCAACGGGCATGCACCCGCAACCAATGGCAGCCGCCGGCGCCTTCGCTCCCAGGAATGGTTCGACAACCCGCATAATCCCGGCATGACCGCGCTCTATATGGAGCGCTATCTGAATTTCGGCCTCACCCGCGAGGAACTTCAGTCCGGCAAGCCGATCATCGGCATCGCCCAGACCGGCAACGACCTCTCCCCCTGCAACCGCCACCACATCGAGCTCGCGCACCGCGTCCGCGAAGGCATTCGCATGGCCGGCGGCATCGCGCTGGAGTTTCCGACCCATCCGATCCAGGAAACCGGCAAGCGGCCGACCGCGGCGCTCGACCGCAACCTCGCCTATCTCGGCCTCGTCGAGGTGCTGTATGGCTATCCCCTCGACGGCGTGGTTCTGACTACCGGCTGCGACAAGACGACGCCTGCCTGCATGATGGCGGCGGCGACCGTCAACCTGCCGGCGATCGTGCTGTCGGGCGGCCCGATGCTGAACGGCTGGCATGACGGCGAGCGCACCGGCTCGGGCACCATCGTCTGGAAGTCGCGCGAACGTCTTGCCGCCGGCGAGATCGACTACGAAGAGTTCATGGAGATCGTCGCCTCGTCCGCGCCCTCGGTCGGCCATTGCAACACCATGGGCACGGCCTCGACGATGAATTCGCTCGCTGAGGCACTCGGCTTCTCGCTGCCGGGCTGCGCGGCGATCCCGGCGCCCTATCGCGAGCGCGGCCAGATCGCCTACGAGACGGGCAAGCGCATCGTCGAGATGGTCTGGGAGGATCTGAAACCCTCCGACTTCCTGACCCGCAAGGCGTTCGAGAACTGCATCGTGGTGAATTCGGCGATCGGCGGCTCGACCAATGCGCCGATCCACATCAACGCACTCGCCCGCCACATCGGCGTCGAACTCTCGATCGACGACTGGCAGAAGTACGGCCACGACGTGCCGCTGCTGGTGAACCTGCAGCCGGCCGGCTTCTATCTCGGCGAAGAATTCCATCGCTCCGGCGGCGTGCCCACCGTGGTGCGCGAGCTGATGAAGCACAAGCGCATCCACGAGGACGCGCTCACCGTCAACGGCCGCGGCATCGGCGAGAACTGCGCCAATGCACCGAAGCCCGATCAGGACGTGATCTGGGCCTACGACAAGCCCATGGTGAAGGACGCCGGCTTCCTGGTGCTGCGCGGCAATCTTTTCGATTCCGCGATCATGAAGACCTCTGTGATCTCCAAGGAGTTCCGTGATCGCTACCTCAGCAACCCGAAGGACCTGAACGCGTTCGAGGGACGCGCCATCGTGTTCGAGGGACCGGAGGACTATCACGAGCGGATCGACGATCCCTCGCTCGACATCGACGAGCGCTGCGTGTTGTTCATCCGCGGCACCGGACCGATCGGCTATCCCGGCGGCGCGGAAGTCGTGAACATGCAGCCGCCGGCGGCGCTGATCAAACGCGGCATCCATTCCCTGCCCTGCATCGGCGATGGCCGGCAGTCCGGCACGTCGGGATCGCCCTCGATCCTCAACGCTTCGCCGGAAGCGGCCGCAGACGGCGGCCTCGCGATCCTGAGGACCGGCGACAAGGTGCGCATCGACCTCAACAAGGGGAGCGCCAACATCCTGATTTCGGATGAGGAAGTTAAGAAGCGCCATGCCGAGCTGAAGGCCAATGGCGGCTTCAAGCATCCGCCGAACCAGACGCCGTGGCAGGAGATCTATCGCAACACCGTCGGCCAGCAGTCGACCGGCGCCTGCATGGAGCTCGCCACGCGCTACCAGAACGTCGCCGGCACGTTCGGCGTGGCGCGGGATAACCACTAGCCTCCGTCATTGCGAGCGCAGCGAAGCAATCCAGAATCCTCAGGGCGGCAGACCGGATTGCTTCGTCGCTACAGTGCAAAATTGCTACGCAATCTTGTCACGAGCTCCCTCGCAATGACGAGCCGATAGACAAGTTGAAGGTGAGGAGAAAAACAAAATGGCAGACCGCCTCAAGGGGAAGCGCGCTGTTGTCACCGCCGCAGCGGCAGGCATCGGGCGCGCATGTGCAACAGCATTCGCGCGTGAAGGCGCAACCGTCATCGCCACCGACATCAATGAAGGCGGCATCGCCACCTTAAGCAAGGACGGCGTCGCCGAGACGGCAAAGCTCGACGTTCGCAACACCGCCGACGTCAACGCCTTCGCCAAGCGCATCGGCAAAATCGACATCCTGCTCAATGCGGCAGGTTTCGTGCATAACGGGACGATTTTGGACTGTTCGGAAGAGGACTGGGATTTCTCGTTCGACCTCAACGTCAAATCCATGCACCGGACGATCAAGGCGTTTCTGCCGGCGATGCTTGCGGGCGGCGGCGGCAGCATCGTCAACATCTCGTCTTGCGCGGCGCTGAGGCCGCCGGCCAATCGTTATGTCTACAGCGCGTCCAAGGCGGCGGTGTCGTTGCTGACGCGCGCGGTTGCGCTCGACTTCATCACGCAAGGAATCCGCTGCAACAGCATTTGCCCCGGCACCGTCGAGACGCCCTCGATGCTCGACCGCGCCGCCGCCGTTGGCCCACAGGGCAAGGAGATGTTCATCGCCCGCCAGAAGATGGGCCGGCTCGGCACCGCTGAGGAAATCGCGGCCATGGCAGTCTATCTTGGCAGCGACGAAAGCGCGTTCACCACCGGCGTCGACCTCGTCGTCGACGGCGGCTTCATGCTCTGATTGATCCTCGTCACGAGAGGAAGGAATTCTTGCATGAACAAGATCGACCTCAACGGCCGCTGCGCGATCGTCACGGGCGGAGCGCAGGGTTTTGGCCGCGCCATCACCGAGCGTTTCGTCGCATCCGGCGCCAAGGTCGCGATCTGGGATTTTGACGCGGCCCTGGCCGAGAAGACCGCCAAGGAAATCGGCGGCGACGTTCGCGTCTTCAAGGTCGACGTCGCCGACGCGGCCGCGGTCGACCAGGCCCGCGATGCGACCCTCGCCGCCTTCGGCAGGATCGACATCCTCGTCAACAATGCCGGCATCGCCGGCATCAACAAGACGGTCTGGGAGACCGATCTCGAGGAATGGCGCAAGGTGCTGCGCATCAACCTCGACGGCCCCTTCATCTGCTGCAAGGCGATCGTGCCGACGATGCTCAAGCAGAAATATGGGCGCATCGTGAACATCGCCTCGATCGCCGGCAAGGAGGGCAATCCGAACGCGGCGCACTACTCGGCCTCCAAGGCCGGCCTGATCGCGCTGACGAAGTCGCTCGGCAAGGAGCTTGCCGCGCACGACATCCTGGTGAACGCCGTGACGCCGGCGGCCGCGAAGACCGCCATCTTCGACCAGCTGACGCAGCAGCACATCGATTTCATGCTGTCGAAGATCCCGAAGGGCCGCTTCGTCCTGGTGGAGGAGCTCGCTGCGATGGTGGCCTGGCTTGCATCGGAAGACTGCGGGTTTTCGACCGGCGCGGTGTTCGATATCTCCGGCGGCCGCGCCACCTATTGAGGGCGTCATGATCAGGGAAGGCGGATGCCTCTGTGGTGCGGTGCGGTTCAAGGCGGAGGGCGATCCGCTCAACGTCCGCGTCTGCCATTGCCGCAACTGCCAAAAGGCCATGGGCTCGCCCTTCTTCGCCCGCGCGCTCTTTCCGCAGGCTGCGCTGACCGTCGAAGGCGAGACCGGCCGTTTTCCAATATCGGAGCGCATCGATCGCGTCTTCTGCAAGCAATGCGGCACGCGACTCTTCTCGTGGCGGCGTGACGGCTCGGCGGCGGGCGTTGCGCTGGCGACTTTCGACGACCGTAACGCCTTCGTGCCCACCGAGCACATCTGGGTACGGGAAAAGCTCAACTGGCTGACGTTCGGCGACGGCCTGCCGCAATATCCGACCACCATCCCGTCCTGATGGGGCCGAACGGCGCCCGTCTTCGCCGGGACGATGAATCGTGATAGTTCGGCCATATCGGGCACGAACCGGGGCAACCGCTTGAACGTCTCCCTCTACGACCTCTCCGTCTGGGTGCTGCCGCTGCTGATCGCCATCACCTTCCACGAGGCCGCGCACGGCTTCGTGGCGCACCGTCTCGGCGACGATACCGCCTGGCAGCTCGGCCGGGTCAGCTTCAACCCGCTCCGGCATATCGATCCGTTCGGCACCCTGATCCTGCCGGCGATGCTGCTGTTTGCGCATTCGCCGTTCCTGTTCGGCTATGCCAAGCCGGTGCCGGTGAACTTCCGCAAGCTCAACAACCCGAAGCTCGACATGGTCTGGGTGGCGCTGGCCGGCCCCGCGACCAACATCCTGCTGGCTCTGCTGGCGGCCCTGGCACTCCACGCCCTGCCTCTTGCGCCGGCAAGCTCGGCGCAATGGATATTCGACAACCTGAGGAATTCGCTTCTGATCAACGCGGTGCTGGCCGTCTTCAACATGATGCCGATACCGCCGCTCGACGGCGGGCGGGTCGCGGTCGGCCTGTTGCCTCGGCCCCTCGCCCTGCCGCTGGCCCGGCTCGAGCCGTTCGGGATGCTGATCCTGATCGCCATCCTGATCCTGCTCCCCCTTGCGGGTTCGCAGTTCGGTCTAAATCTTGATGTTATCTCGGCAATACTGCGAACGTTGACCGGATATGTGATTAAGGCCGTTCTCTTCCTGACCGGCAACGCGTAGTTGAACCAGGACGAACCCAGAGAACCCGAAGGGCCCGAGGCCAACTTGGTCAAAGCTGCCGACATGCTGATCGCGCGCCGAGCCGACACCCGCGCCCGCGCCGATTTCGCCACCTGGAAGATGATGGCCAAGCTCAACGGGTTGTCCGCGCTGCCTCCAGAGGCCCAGGAGTTCCTGGCGAGCTATAAGAAGCTCTTGGAGCAGACGAGCGAGGACGACGCCACCGAGGCGACCATCGCCTCGGTCTACAAGGCCTACTATGCCGAAATGGGCGGCGCCGGTACGCCGCCCGATGTTCGTCCCCGGGCCAGCGAGCCCGTGAAGGACAATGTTACCGCCTTCCGCCGCCCGTCGCCCAAGCCGAAGAAAGCCGGCACGTTCGGGGTGACCGCGTTCGGCGGAACCGAGAAGCGGCCGCTTCCGGTGGCGCTGATCTTCGCCTGCCTGGTCGTGGTCTACGTCGCGATCCGCTACTACTGGCGCTGAGCCGACTTCTTCTTCGTCTCTCGCGGCGGGAAGGTCACGTCGAGCGTCCGCTCGAACTTTTCATCCGTCAGTCCGGCCGGCGGTTGCGGCACGGGATCCGAGCGACGGATCATCGAGACCGCCGCCGCATCGAAGGCTGCGTCGCCAGAGGACTCCACCACGTCGACCGAAAGCACGTTGCCTTTGCGGTTGAGGACGAGAGTCACCTTGACCTTCTGCGACTTCGGCTCCTTGCCCTCAGGGTAGACCTGGTGCAGCTTGAAATGGGCACTGATCTTGCGGTTCCAGTCGGCAGTCAGCTTCAGGATGTCCTTCCCGATGCCGAGCACCGGTGCCATGGCCTTCTCAGCCTCGCGCGCAGCGTCATCGAGCTTCTGCCGCGCCGATGCGACCGACAGCGGCGATGCCTCGACAGCCGGGGTCTCGACGGCCGCGACCTTTTGACTCTCCTCGTCCGGCTTTTTCGCGTTGTTGTCGGCGACGACCCGGTCGGCATCGTCGACGTCCTGGTGCTGGTCCTTGGGAAGCTCCGTTTCCTTCACCTCAGCCTTTTGTTCGGGTATCGCCCGCTGTTCCTGCATGGCCTCGCTGTCAGGTCCGGGTGGAAGCTCGGACTCGGGAGCATCCGGCGAGGCCATTTCGACGGCGAATTCCGCACCGGCCACACCCAGACCGTCGTCTCCACCATCCGTCTGCAAATGCGCGAGCGCCAGCGCCGCGCCTCCCAGATGCAGCGCGAGCGCCGCCACTGCGGCCAAAACCCACAGCCGCCTGGATGGTCTCGGTTCGATCTCGAGATCGGACATGACAAGAGCCTCTAGGGCTTCGCAGGGTCTGCCGCGGAAGATGTCGGAGAAGCCGGGACACCTTCCAGCGTCACCAGCTTCACCTTGGAGTATCCACCCGAACGCAACAGCTCCATCACGCCCATCAGTTCGCCATATGGCACTGTGCGATCGGCGCGCAGGAAGACGTACTTGTCCTTGCTCATGTCCGACAAGCCGTCGAGCGAGGCGGCCAGGTTGGCACGCGTGACCGGGTTCTCCCCGATCGCAAGCGTCAAATCGGACCTGATGCTGACATAGGTCGGCTTGTCCGGCTTCTTCTGCGGTGTGGCGGTGGAGGTCGGCAAATCGACAGGCAGGTCAACCGTCGACAGCGGCGCGGCGACCATGAAGATGATCAGCAGCACCAGCATGACGTCGATGAATGGCGTGACGTTGATCTCATGCGTCTCGGAAAAGTCCGCATCATCGTCGAGATCGTTGTCTGCGATCGAAGCTCCCATCGCCTACTCCGCCGCTGCGCGCGAATGAACGCTGCCATGGCTACGGTCGAGGTCGCGCGAGAGCAGCCGCGCCGCCGCACCCGAGGCGCGGCTGACGAGCTCGAGATAGCCCTTCGTCATGCGCGCGAAATGATTGTAGATGATGACGGCGGGGATCGCCGCGACGAGGCCGATCGCAGTCGCAAGCAGCGCTTCGGCGATGCCCGGCGCGACGACTGCAAGGTTCGTCGTCTGCGACTTCGAGATGCCGATGAAGCTGTTCATGATGCCCCAGACGGTGCCGAACAGGCCGACGAAGGGCGACGTGGCGCCGATGGTCGCAAGCACGCCCATGCCGATCCGAATCCGTCGCGACTCCGCGCGGGCGATCTCGGCGAAGCTCGAGGCGGCGCGTTCCTTGATGCCGGCGTCGCTGGAGATTCCTGCTGACGCCCGCGCCTCGCGCAGCGCGGCCGCAAGGAATGACGGCAAGATGCCTTCCTTGGCACCGAGCGCGAACTGCGCCTCTGCCAGCGAGCGAGCGTCGGCGACCTTCTTCAGGGCCGAACGCAGCCTGCCCTGTGCCAGCGTCAGCTCGATCGATTTCGCGATGAAGATGGTCCAGGTGACGAGAGACGCGAAGGCAAGCCCGATCATCACCGCCTTCACGATGATGTCCGCCGACATGAACATCACCCAGGGCGACAGCTCCTTCATCACAGGCGCGGTCGATTTCAGCACACGGCCGGCATCGGCCGACGCCGCATCGGACGCGGCACCCGCGGGGGCAACCGTCGCCGCAGGCGCGGCTGCTGATGGCGCCGCCGGAGCGCCGACCGGCTGCGATGCGGCCGGCGGCGTTGCCGTCTGTTGCTGTGCCGAAACAGGCACTGCGAGCGCGATCACCGCGATCATCACGGTTGCGGCAAAGCTTGCTCGGAAGGGTGTCATCTTCATACTTCGGCCCAGTAGCGAATGAGGTTGTGATAGATACCCGTCAATTTGACCGTTTCGGGGTCGTCGCGCCCAAGCCGCTGCGCCAGCGCCTGAACGGCAGTATCGAGGTCAAAGATCAGGCTGCGGGCTCGATCATCCCGTACCATGCTCTGCAGCCAGAAAAAAGACGCCACCCGCGCGCCCCGCGTCACCGGCGTGACCAGATGCAGGCTGGTCGAGGGATACAGCACGCAGTCGCCGGCCGGCAACTTAACTTCGTGCGAACCGTAGGTGTCCTCGATCACGAGTTCGCCACCGTCGTATTCCTCCGGCTCGGAGAGGAACAGCGTGACCGACAGGTCGGTGCGGATGCGAAGGCCGGTCAGGCGATCGCCGCGGATCGCATTGTCGACGTGCAGACCAAAATGGTGTCCACTGCTCGCCGCATAGCGGTTGAACAGCGGCGGGAAGATCTGGAGCGGGATCGCAGCCGCCAGGAAGCGCGGGTTCGCCGTCAGCGCCGAGATGACGCGGTTGCCGAGCCTGCGTGCGACCTCGCTGTCCGGCGGCAATTGCTCGTTGCGCTTGACCATCGCCGACTGCGCACCCGCGGTGGAACGCCCGTCTTCCCAATCGCTGGCGTCCATGATGCGGCGGAAATCCGCCACATCATCCTTGCTCAGGACGCCTTCTATGCATGTCAGCATGGCACCTCGTGTCGTCTCCTCAGTAACGGGCCGATAGCACCAGATAGGCGGCGCGTCCTGGTGCCTCCAGCACGAACGGCGCAGCGCTCTGGTACAGCGCGTCGTAGTAGCGCTTGTCGAAGATGTTGTTGACGAACAGCTTGACCTGCCAGTTCTTGTTGATCTTGGCTTCCGCGAACGCGTCAAAACGCCAGTAGCTGGGGATCGATGTACCCTGGTTGGCCGCGAGGAACGTGCCACCATAGATCTTCGAGCGATAGACGGCCTGGCCACCCAGCTCCCAGATGTCGGTGAGCTGGTACTTGGTGAGCATGCTGAAGGACTGATGCGCGACGTTGGAGAGCGGCAAGCCGACGTTCGTCGTATACAGTGTCGTGTTGGCCGGCGGGATCAGCGACTTGGTTACCTCCGACTGCATCAATACAAGGCCGCCGAAAATGCTCCATTTGTCGGTGATCTTACCACCCACGCCAAGGTCGATGCCGCGGATGCGATAGGCTGCTCCGGCAGTGATGCAGGAGACGGTCCCGGTCGTACCGGCAGGATAGGGACAGGTTGCGGTCGCAGTAGCGGCGGTGACGTTGCGGGACTCGCGCGCATTCTCCTTCTCGGTCTGGAAAAGTGCAGCCGTCAGCAACAGGTGTCTATCGAACAGCTCCCACTTGGTACCGAGCTCGATGGCTTTGTTCTTTTCCGGACCGAAGATCTGAGGAACGCCCCCGTTGAGCACCGGCGCGAGGCCGCCGTACTGGACGCTCGTCCCGTCGAATTCCGCGCCCACCGGATTAGATGAGGTCGCGTAAGCTGCATAGACGCTTCCATTCGGCAATGGCTTCAGGGTAAGGCCGAGGTTGAAGTTCGGCATCCCGTAGTCCTGCTGTTGCTGACCGAAGACATTGGCGACGCCGTTGACTGTCCCGTAACCGTTCACCTTGATGTTGTAGTCGTCATAGCGGACGCCACCGTTGAGGATCAGCAAATCATTGTAGTTCGCCGAATCCAGCAGGTAGACCGACTTGGTGTCGATCTTGATGTTCGTTGGCAATCCTGAAAGACCTCCTGGTATTCCAAAGGGGAGGTTCGTGAACTGCGGATTGAAAACGCTCACGCCGGTCAACGACCCAGCCCCGGTGAATCCTCCAGGAAGGGCTTCGGAGCTCAGGCCAACATATTTGTCGATCGACGACGTCTCGTGATCATATTCGAAGCCAGCAAGGGCAGTGTGCCTGAAGCCGGCGCCGTCGTTGAACTTGTAGGTCGCCTCGGTCTGATTGGCGATCACGTCCGTGGCCTGGTAGCGGCTCTGCGGATTGGCGCTGAGGGTCGAGGCCGATAGCGGGGTTGCGATGACCGGCGCTTCAGGCAGCGTTCCGATGTAGTTCTGGGTGGAATGCGAATCCCGGAATTTGTTGGTGATCAACAGATCGGGCGTGACCTGCACTTCGGCATTGAGCGTCCCGATGTCCTGGCCAACCCGATAGAAGTCTCGATTGACGAAGCCATACCAGTTGTTGCGGTTCGAGCCGAAATCCGGAAAAGGGCCGCCGGCAGTGCTGGCCGTGCTCGGCCGGTAGTAGGGCACGCCGAAATCCGGGAGACCGGTCAGTTCGGTATGAATATAGCCGGCGGTGATTTTGACCGCATCCACCGGCTTCCAGGTCGTGGCAACAAACGCGCCATCGCGATTGTCCTTCACGTAGTCGCGGCCGGCGACGCCCGCATCCTGAAACAGGCCGCCTGCGCGAACCGCGAGGGTCGGGCTGATCACCTGGTTGACATCAAGCACCACACGCTTGGTCTGGTCGGTGCCAAACGTGGTGTCCATGTTGTAGAAGCTCTTCTCCGTCGTCGCCTGCTTGGTCACGATGTTGATCGCGCCGCCCGTGGTGCCGCGACCCGCGAAGGACGAGCCTGGGCCGCGCAGGATTTCGACCTGCTCCGTGAAGAAGTTTTCGCGCACGCTGACGCCGGAATCTCGCACGCCATCGATGAAGACGTCATTGCGAGCGTCGAAGCCGCGGATGAAGAAGCGATCGCCGAAGGCATTACCACCCTCGCCCGTCCCCAGCGTCACGCCAGCAGTGCTGAGGATGGCCTGCTTCAGCGTGGTGGCGTTCTTGTCCTCGAGCACTTCCTTACTAAGCACCGTTACTGATTTCGGCGTGTCGACCAGCTTCTCGGGGAATTTGCCCCCGGCCTGCACGTGATCGACCTTGTAGGGTGCGGCCGGATCCGCATACGGATTGCGGTCCGCCGCGGGAGCGGGTGTGTTAGCGACTGGTGCCTGCGCCGCCTGCTGACGCTGTGCCGCGCGCCGCAACGCGGTGCGCGCGCGGACCTGCTCCGGCGACGGTTTTGAGGCAGCGGGGCGAGGACGCTCGACGGGCGCATCGACGGTCACGGGCGGCAGGTTCGACTGCTGCGCCTGCGCGCCGCTCGAAACCGACGCGACCGCGATCAGGCTTGCGACCGCCGAGACGGTCTTGCCAGATGCGACTTCGAGATTGTCGTCGAATGATTTCCGTACCGCGTTCGAACGCAACGACCGCGGAGCCCTTGCCGTGCCCATCCTACGCCCCACTTTGTTTCTGCAGTGTGTCGCCTTGCGACAAGTGTGTCGCCTTGCGACAACGCGACGCAGCGTTGGTATCGAGCGGAGTAAAGTGGGTCAACGCGATCACGGCCGGGATATCTTTGAATCAATCCAGATCAAAACGATTCTAAACTTCAGTTTGAAACGATTCTAAATTGGAGCTTGTAAGCGTTCTAAATTGACTCACGAAATGTCTGCCGAATTCTCCTTCGCATCGGTCGATCGTTGATGGCCGCGCGATATCCGCGACCATCTGGCCGCGGATATCGTAACGACGAGAGCGGGTCAGGCTGCTCTCCATCGGAGCCTCAGAACTTGGCCGAGGTGACGACGTAGAACGCCCGGCCTGGTGCGACCGCCACGAACGGTACAGCGCTGCGATAGAGCGTGTCGTAGTACAGCTTGTTGGTCAGGTTCTGCGCGTAGAGCTTCATCGTCCAGTTCTTGTCGATCTTCTTCTCGACGAACGCGTCGAAGCGCCAGTAGCTCGGCAGCTCATTGCCGGTGTTGGCCGCAAACGTGCCGCCATAGACCTTCGAGCGATACACCGCCTGCCCGCCGAGCTCCCAACCATCGTCGAGCTTGTACTTGGTGAGCATGCTGAACGACTGGTGGGCGACGTTGGCCAGCTGGAGGCCGATGTTGGAGGCGATGCCGCTTTGCGTGACCTTCGACTGCATCAGCACCAGGCCGCCGAAGATGCTCCAGCGGTCCGTGATCTTGCCCTCGGCCTCGATGTCGATGCCCTGGATTCTGTAGGCCGCGCCCGAAGTCAGCAGGTTGTTGACGGTCTCGCGCGCATTGTCCTTGGTGGTTTGGAACAGTGCGCCCGTCACGAGCAGATGGCGGTCGGCGAGTTCCCATTTGGTGCCGATTTCGGCCGCCTTGTTGCGCTCGGGGCCGAGCAGAATGGCCGTGTTCGCCGGAACGCCACCGTAATCGGTGCCGGTTGCGTCAAGCTCCGACCCGAACGGATTGGCCGAGGTCGCATAGGCCGCGTAGATGCTGCCGATCGACATCGGCTTGTAGACCAGGCCGACGTTGTAATTGACGAGATTGGCATTCTGCTTGAGATAAGCCGAGTTTGTCGAAGAGCTTTGGCTGTAGCCATCATAGCGGACACCGCCATTGACGATGATGGTGTCCTGCCAGTTCGCGGTGTCCATGACGTAGACGCTGCTGGTGTTGACCCCATAACGCGTCGGGTTTCCAACCAGCGACGGCGTGCCGAAGCCAGAGAGATAAGTGTACTGAGGGGAATAGAGATTGACGTTCTGGACGGCGCCGTTGCTCGTTGAGCCGCCGCCGAACAGTTCCGAGGAGAGACCGGTGTAACGGTCGATCGAGATGTCCTCGTTCGTATATTCGACGCCGAACACCGCGGTGTGCTTGACCCCGCCGGTGTCGAGCTTGAACGTGGCCTCGTTCTGGTTGGCCCACACGTCCACGTTCTGGTAACGGCTCTGCGCGCTGGCCGTGGTCGTCCAGAGCAGCGGATTGACGTTGGTCGTATTCGGGTTCTGCGGCAGCGTGCCGATATAGTTCAGTAGCGAGTGCTCGCCGCGCACCTTGCTGGTCAGGGTGACGGCCTCGTTGACCCTGTACTCGGCCGTGGCGGTGCCGAAGTCCTGCCGCGCAGTCTGGAAGTCGCGGTTGACGAAGCCGTACCAGTTCTGGCGCGGGATCCCGGCCTCGGTGACCGGCACGTTGCCCTGCTTGTAGTAAGGCACCCCGAAATCCGGCAAACCGCTGAGATCGGTGTGCACGTAATTCGTCGTGATCTTGAGATCGCTCGTCGGGGTGTACTTGGTCGAGACGAAGGTGCCCCAACGATCGTCGGTCACGTAATTGCGGCCGGCAACGTTGGCATCCTGGAACAGTCCACCGGTGCGGACCGAGAAAGTCGGGTCGATCACCTGGTTGACGTCGAGCGTAACGCGCTTGGTCATGTCGGTGCCGAACTCGGTATCCATCCGCTTGAAGTTCTGGTCACCCGCCTGCTTGGTCACGATGTTGATGGCGCCGCCCGCGGTCCCGCGTCCGGCGTAGGACGAAGCCGGCCCGCGCAGGATCTCGATCTGCTCGGTGAAGAAGTTCTCGCGGATGCTGACGGCGGGATCGCGGATGCCGTCGATGAAGACGTCGTTGCGCGCATCGAAGCCGCGGATGAAGAAGCGGTCGCCGAACGCGTTGCCACCCTCGCCGGAGCCCAGCGTCACACCGGCGGTCGAGCGACCGATCTCCTTCAGCGTCGTGGCGTTCTTGTCCTCCAGCACTTCCTTGCTGAGCACGGTGATGGTCTTCGGCGTGTTCAACATCGGCTCGGGAAACTTGCCCGAGGCCTGCACGTGATCGACCTTGTAGGGAGCTGCTGGATCGGCATACGGATTGCGGTCCGGCGCGCCTGCGCTCTGGGACGGCGCGGCTGCGGCCTGTTGCGCCTGCTGGCGCTGCGCCGCGCGGCGAAGCGCATTGCGCGCACGAACCTGCTCCGGCGACGGTTTCGATGCGGCAGGCCGCGGGCGCTCGACGGGCGCATCGACACTGACGGGGGGAAGATTCGACTGCTGCGCTTCGGCCGCCCCCGAAAACGATGCCGCTGCAATCAAGCCAGCAACAGTCGAAACCGCCCTGCCGGAATTTCCATCACACTTGTGTCCAACCGAATCGATCGCAGCGATCGAACGCAGCGATCGCGGCGCTACCACCAGCCCCATTCCAATGCACCCCAATTTCAATTTTCTGATCGTTGACGCGCAACATGTGCGTCAAGCGATGGGGCGGTGCTATCGATCGGAAAAAATTGGGTCAATGCGAAGCGCGCACGAAACCGCTTGAATACCTCCAGATCAAATCAATTCTAAAATTCGAGTCTGATATTGCTCTAAACTAGCGCGACAAAGTGATGCAGCAGGCCGATACGCATCTTGCGCTTGGGCACTTACATGTAGCAGCCCATCAATCACTGCTCGGCGGCTTCATCAGCGAGAACAATTCGTCGACCGTTTGCTGTGCGACGGAACGAACGCGATCAGTATCGTCCATGCCGGCGATGTTGACGCCCTTCACGACGGCTTTGATCTCGTCGCGAAAGTCGGTCAGGAAGCGTAAGGGATCGCCCTGTTCGTTGGCGACGCGCGCGATCAGGCCCGCGATCAGAATCTGACACGCGATCAGCTTGCCGTTCAGCTCGTCCATCATGCGCTCCCGTTGTGCGGCGGTGATATGGACGACGTCGCATGGGCTGACAACGGAAACACGGCGCGATCTATTTAGAACCGTTCTGGCGAGGGCGGCGCAGCCACATCCGAAAGGTCTCCCCTTCAGCATCGGCGCAGCGGATCGCGCACGCGGTGCGCGACTGGCGAAACCTTTGCACGTTGATCGATGCTACTGCCCGACAAGCTGCTCAACGGAGCGGCTGTTCACGATACGCGCACGCCGCCCGGATCGGATGCAAAGCTTTCCGATTGTTTAGGATTCTCAAGCGACAGTGTTGTTTACACTGGAACTTGGCGTGTATTATACAGGCTCCGCGCCGGAACCCTTTCGAAGACCCATTATTCAACCTTTTGGGCAAGCGAGCCAATACGAAGCCGATATGAAAAAGTCGCGGCCGATTCTGTGGTTTTCCCTCATCGCAGCCGTGGCCGTGGCAGGCTACTTCGGCTGGCAACGCTTTTATGGTCCCGACGCCGCCAAGACCCAGGCCGCGCAAAAAGGCCCGCCGCGACCGGTCGCAGTTCCCGTTACCATCGCACCAGTCCAGCAGGCCGATTTTCCGGTCTATCTGACCGGTCTCGGCACGGTTCAGGGTTTCAACACCGTACAAGTCCGGACTCGCGTGGATGGCCAGATCGACAAGATCGCCTTCACCGAGGGCCAGATCGTCAACCAGGGCGACCTTCTGGTCGAGATTGATCCCCGCCCCTTCCAGGCCGCGCTCGATCAGGCCAAGGCCAAGAAGGCGCAGGACGAGGCGAATCTCGCCAACGCCAATCTCGACCTCCAGCGCTATACCAAGCTCGGCGAATTCGCGACCCGGCAGCAGACTGACACCCAACGTTCCACCGTCGCCCAGCTCACCGCGCAGATCGCGGCCGACGAGGCCGCGATTTCCAATGCCCAGACCCAGCTCGACTACACCCAGGTCAAGTCGCCGATCACCGGCGTTGCGGGTCTGCGCCAGGTCGATATCGGCAATATCGTCAATGCCTCCAGCCAGACGGCGATCGTCTCCATTGCCCAGATCGAGCCGATCACGGTGATCTTCACTGCGCCCGAGGACCAGTTGCCCTACATTAATGAGGGTCAGAAGGCCGGCGCGCTCAAGGTGATCGCGCTGACCACCGATGGCAAGAAGGCGCTCGCGGAAGGCAAGCTCGCCGTCATCAACAATCAGGTCGACACGACCAGCGGGACTATTCGGCTGAAAGCGGTGTTCGACAACAAGGACCACGCGTTGTGGCCAGGCCAATCGGTCTCGACGCGTCTTCTGGTGCGGACGCTGAAAGACGCCACGGTGGTCCCCGACGACGCGGTCCAGCATTCAACCAACGGTCTCTACGCCTATACGGTCAATCAGGAGAACAAGGCTGAACTGCGCAAGCTCAAGGTCAGCTATTCCATCGATGGACGCTCGGTGATCGATGAAGGACTTAGCCCGGGACAACAAGTGATCACCGGCGGTCAGTTCAAGGTGCAGCCCGGAAGCCTCGTCTCTACGGCGGTCGCGAGTTCGAATCCGGGCCAGAACAAGGTTCGACAGGAATGAACGACGGCGGGATTTCGGCACCTTTTATCCGTTATCCCATCGGCACCTCGCTGCTGATGGCCGGCATTCTTTTTGTCGGCCTCGTCGCTTACCCGCTGCTGCCGGTCGCGCCGCTGCCGCAGGTCGACTTCCCGACCATCCAGATCACCGCCAACCTGCCAGGCGGCAGCCCGGAGACGATGGCCTCCTCGGTCGCCCAGCCGCTCGAACGCCAATTCGCCCAGATCCCCGGCATCGCCCAGATGACGTCGACGAGCTATCTGGGCACGGCCTCGATCACCATCCAGTTCGACCTCAATCGCAGCATCGACGGCGCCGCCAACGACGTGCAGGGCGCCATCAACGCGGCGAGCGGCCAGTTACCGAAAAACCTGCCCTCGCCGCCGACCTATCGCAAGGTCAATCCGGCGGATTCGCCGATCCTGCTATTGTCCGCGACATCCGAGACGTTGCCGCTGACGACCGTCAGCGATGCGATTGACGCCCAGCTCGCCCAGCAGATCAGCCAGATCTCCGGCGTCGCGCAGGTCTTCATCGGCGGCCAGCAGAAGCCGTCGGTCCGTGTGCAGATCGACCCGGCGAAACTGGTCGCCAAAGGCCTGTCGCTCGAGGACGTCCGCAGCGCAATCGCGATCACGACGGTCGATAGTCCCAAGGGCAATATCGACGGCGAGAGACGCGCCTACACCATCTACGCCAATGACCAGCTACTCCAGTCCAAGGACTGGAACGACGTCATCATCGCCTACCGCAACGGCGGCCCATTGCGAATCCGCGATATCGGCCAGGCGGTCACCGGGCCCGAAGACGCCAAGCAAGCCGCCTGGGCCAACGGGAAGCGCGGCGTGTTCCTGGTGGTGTTCAAGCAGCCTGGCGCCAACGTCATCGAGACCGTCGACCGGATCAAGGCAACCCTGCCCCGGCTGGTGGCGGCGATCCCGCCGGCGATCAAGATCGAGGTGATCAGCGACCGCACCACGACCATCCGCGCCGCGGTCGAGGACGTCCAGTTCACGCTGCTGTTGACCATCGTCCTGGTGGTCATGGTCATCTTCGTCTTCCTGCGCAGCTTCTGGGCGACTGTCATTCCCACCGTCACGGTTCCGCTGGCGCTGCTCGGCGCGTGCGCCCTGATGTGGGTGTTCGGCTATTCGCTCGACAATCTGTCGCTGATGGCGCTCACGATCGCGGTTGGCTTCGTCGTCGACGACGCGATCGTGATGCTCGAGAACATCACGCGCTACATCGAAAACGGCGATTCGCCCCTCGCCGCCGCCTACAAGGGCGCCAAGGAGATCGGCTTCACCATCGTGTCGATCAGCATCTCGCTGGTTGCGGTGCTGATCCCGCTGCTGCTGATGGGCGGCATCATCGGGCGCCTGTTCCGCGAATTCGCCGTCGTGCTCGCGATGACGATCTTCGTCTCGATGTTCGTGTCGCTGACGCTGACCCCGATGATGGCCTCGCGCTTCCTGCGCGCCCATGGCGAGGTGAAGCACGGCAAGTTCTATGCGTGGAGCGAGCGCGCCTTCGACGCGATGCTGCGCGGCTATGAATACGTCCTCGACCACGCGCTGAGCTGGCGGCGCACCACGCTCACCATCTTCTTCGCCACCCTCGGCCTGTCGGTCTACCTGTTCATCCTGATCCCGAAGGGCTTCTTCCCGCAGCAGGACGTCGGCCTGATCACCGCGACGTCCGAAGCATCTCAGGACATCTCGTTTGCCGAGATGCAGAAGAAGCAGCAGGAGCTCGGCAAGATCGTGATGGCCGATCCTGACGTTGCTTCCATCGCGATGAACATCGGCGGCAGCGGACGCGCCGGCAACAACGGCAACATGTTCATCACGCTGAAGGCGCGCAACGATCGCGAGGCATCCGCGCAGCAGATCATCGCGCGGCTGCGTCCGAAACTCGAGAAGGTCGAGGGCGCTCGCCTCTATATGCAGGCCGCGCAGGACGTCCGACTCGGCGGCCGCCCGACGCGCACCCAGTTCGAATTCACCTTGCAGGACGCCGATCTCGGCGAGCTCAATGGCTGGGCGCCCAAGATCCTCGCCAAGATGCAGACGCTGCCGGAGCTGCGTGACGTCGCGACCGACCAGCAGACCCAGGGCACCACGGTTCAGCTCAAGATCAATCGCGACACCGCCTCGCGCTACGGCATCCAGCCGCAGCTGATCGACGACACGCTCTATGACGCATTCGGCCAGCGCCAGGTCACGCAGTACTTCACGCAGCTCAACAGCTATCACGTGATCCTGGAGATCCTGCCGGAGATGCAGGGTAATCTCGACAGCCTGAACAAGCTGTACCTGAAATCGCCGCTAACCGGCGACCAGGTGCCGCTGTCGACCTTTGCGACCTGGACGACCGATCCGGTGCGACCGCTCTCGATCAGCCATCAGGGCCAATTCCCGGCGATCACGATCAGCTTCAACCTCGCGCAGGGCGTGGCGCTGGGACAGGCCACGGAAGCCGTGCAGAAGGCCATGGCCGATCTCGGCGCGCCGGCAACGCTGAATTCGAGCTTCCAGGGCACCGCGCAGGCCTTCCAGCAGTCGCTTGGCACTGTGCCGCTGCTGATCCTGGCAGCTCTCGTGGTGGTCTATCTGATCCTCGGCATTCTCTACGAGAGCTACATCCATCCGATCACGATTCTCTCGACCCTGCCTTCGGCAGGCGTCGGCGCGCTGCTGATCC